>CAMLHU010000121.1 GCA_946479825.1 uncultured Gemmatimonadota bacterium | reverse complement strand
GGGCTTAGGGCTTAGGGAGCGACGCGACGCTCAGCGATGTGGCTCGGACCGCAAGCCCGAGACCAGATCCAAGCACTGAACGCTAAGGCCTGAGCCCTGAGCGCTCAGCCCTCAGCCCCAGGTTCTCAACGTCCCGCGACCCCGCCACGTAAATTGCGAACCATCAACCACGAGGACCCATTGCTCGCTGCTGAACCGCTCCTCACCTGGTCCGATCCTCCGCGCGAACTCGCCGGCTTCCTCGCTTCCTATCTCCCCCTCGGCGCCCTGGGTTTCCAGTTCGGGGTGCTCTGGCCGGCGCTCCGGAGCGGCGGACCCGGCCGCAACGTCCTGGGCAACGCCTCGCACCGGGCGGCGGTCATCGGGCTCGTGGGGACGCTCTTCGGCGCGCTGGTGCTGCTCGTGGCGGTGATGAATCGCGCCTCGATGACCGGCCTCGGCTGGACCGACACCGTCATCCTGCTCCGCGGGCCGGTCGTCCAGCGGCTCTGGCTGCTGGCGCTCACCGCGATCGGGTTCGCCCTGGTGCTCGGGCGAATGCAGGCCGGATGGTTCCTCGCGCTGGTCGGGATGCTCTGGATCCAGCTCGGCGGGATCGCGATCCTGTTCACGAAGCGCTGGATGGCGATGGCCAATTCGATCCACGTCTTCGGCGGGTCGCTCTGGCTCGGCACGCTGTTCGTGATGATGGTCGCCGGGGTCGGCGCCGCCTTCGCCACCGGGGGAGACACCCCCGACCGCGACGCCGCCGTGGGCCTCCTGGTGCGGAAGTTCTCCGCCATCGCCCTCGTCGGCGCTGGCCTCCTCGGCGTGAGCGGCGTGATCACCGCGTGGCGCCACCTGCACCGGTGGAGCTCGCTTTGGACCACGCCCTACGGCTTCACCCTGGACGCCAAGCTCGTCGTGGTGCTCCTCATCGTGTCGCTCGGCTACTACCACTGGCGGAAGGCGGGCCCGAACCTCAACACGCCTGACGCGGTCAGGACGTTCAAGGTCACCGCGTGGCGGGAACTCAAGCTCGCGGGATTGGTGCTCCTGATCACCTCGGTGCTCGTGAGCCTGCCCTCCCCACGGTTCCGGCCCGAAGGTGGGCCCGGCCGCCCCGGCGCTGAGCGGTTCCAGGGTCCGCCCGGAGGCCCCGGAGCACCGCCGAAGCCGCCTGCCGGAGACCACGACTGACGTCGCCCCGGAACAACAACGAGCCTCCGCAATCCATCGTGGAGGCTCGAGGTTGTTAGGAAGCTCGGAGCTCGGAGCTTGGAGCTTGGAGCTTGGAGCCTAATGCGAATGCTTAGCGATAAGTGAAAAGTAGGACGCGCCACAATCCATTCTCGTCCCAGCTCTCAGCTCCTAGCTCCTAGCTCCAAGCTCTCAGCTCCTAGCTCCAAGCTCCTAGCTCCCGACTCACTTATTCCACGTCCAGTGCATCTTGTACGGCGCGATCGGGTGCGCGATGCCGAACAGGAACTCCGGCTTCCGGTCCTGGCCCGCGAGGATCGTCCCCACCTGCACGAACGGCGTGATGTCGTGGATCATCGAGCGGTAGGCCACGACCCCCTGCACCCACCCCTGCATCCGGTCGGTCCCGTTCGAGGTGAACGGGCTCTCGTTGATCAGGCCGAGTCCGGCGCTCACGTAGATCCGCGAGAGCTGGCTCAGCGGCTCGACCTGGGCCACGACCGAGAACCGCGGGGTGGCGCCGAGCTTGGGGAGGAAGAGGAGGTCGCCGGCGAGCGAGACGTGCCGGATGGCCAGCCCCATCTGGGTGTGCAGGCGGAAGAAGCCGTAGTTCTGGCTGACGTCGGCCGCGTCCTTGGTGGTGAAGTACCCGCCGTTCAGGTCGATGGACGGGTTGCAGACCAGGCACCCGTCCGGCTCCCGCTGCGACCAGAACGCCACGCCGTGCCCCCACCAGGGATGGTCGTTGTCCATCCCGTTCATTCCATCCTGCGCGAACGCCGGCAGGCTCACGAGCGAGACCAGCGCAGCGACCAGCACCAGCGTGCGACGCGCGAACGACATATCCATCTCCTTGAATGACAAAGGGTTGCGAGCGTGCCCGGAGTTCTTTGCCCGGGCCTCGTCCGGCATTACGACCCGCGGGTGGTATCGGATGTTCCCGCGGCCCGGCGCAGGATCGGCTCCAGCGCGCGCCAGACGTTGTCGGCCACGATACGCTCGCCGACCCGATTCGGATGTATGCCGTCGGCCTGGTTGAGGGTGTCGATGCCGGCCACCCGATCAAGGAGGAAAGGAAGGAGGGGGACGGTGTCGCGCCGCGCGATGGCGGGATAGATACCGTCGAACCGCCGCCGATAGTCCGCCCCGTAGTTGGGGAGCGCCCGCATCTGGACCAGCGCCACGATCGGCGCCGGCCGGAGGGCGCGCGCCCGCGCGATGATGGCCTCGATGTTGGCGCGGGTGGAATCGGGGTCCTGGCCCCGGAGCCCGTCGTTGGCGCCCGTCTCGACGACCAGCACCCGCACCGGCCCCTGCAGCACCCAATCCACGCGTCGGAGCGCGCCGGCCGACGTCTCGCCGCTCACGCCGGCGTTGACCACACGGAAGCCGAGGCCGGCGGAGTCGATCTTGCGCTGGATGAGGGCGGGATAGGCCTCGTCGGGGTCGAGCCCGAGCCCGGCGGTGAGACTGGCGCCGAGGAACACCACCGCGGGTCGGGTGTCGATAGCGGAAGCGGGGACGGAGTCGGCCGAGCCGGCGCGCGGGGGAGCGGGCCTCGAGGTGCAGGCCGCGGCGAGCGTCAACGCCGCCAATAGCCCCCGCTTACTATTGAGCAGGACGGATCCCTCGGCTCCTCGAACGCGGACCATCGTGACGATGCTCTCCTGTGATCACCTGACCAAGACGTACCCCTCGGGCGCGGGCCCGCTCACGGTGCTGAAGGATATCACCTTCACGGTCGAGCCCGGCGCCTTCGTGGCCATCGTCGGCCCGTCCGGGAGCGGCAAGAGCACGCTCCTCGGCCTTCTGGCGGGACTCGACCGACCCACGTCCGGCCGGGTGCTCCTCGACGGCCGCGACCTCGGCGCGCTCAACGAGGACGCCCGGGCCCGGGTGCGCGGCCAGCGGGTGGGGTTCGTGTTCCAGGCGTTCCAGCTGATCCCGACGCTCACCGCGCGGGAGAACGTCCAGGTGCCGATCGAGCTCGCCGGCGGGGCCGACGCCCGGGCTCGGGCCGACGAGCTGCTCGCCCGGGTGGGGCTCGCCGGGCGGGCCGAGCACTATCCCGCCCAGCTGTCCGGGGGCGAGCAGCAGCGCGTGGCGCTCGCGCGGGCCTTCGCCAACCGGCCGAGCATCCTCTTCGCGGACGAACCGACCGGGAACCTCGACGCCGCCAACGGCACCGCGGTCATCGAACTGCTCGCCGGCTGGAACCGCGACTTCGGCACCACGCTGGTCCTCGTCACGCACGACCCCGATCTCGCCGCGCGCGCGCAGCGCGTCATCCGCCTCGCCGACGGCCAGCTCGTCGCGGACCAGGCGGCGTGACCCGGCTCGGCTTCGCGCTCCGCCACGCCTGGCGCGAGGGCCGGGCCGCGCCTCGGCGCCTTGCCCTCCTGGCCGGCACCGTGGCGCTCGGCGTGGGCGCCCTGACCGCGCTCAACGGCTTCACCGACAACCTGCGCAGCTCGATCAGGGACTCCGCCCGCTCGCTGATGGGCGCGGATCTCAGCATCAGCAGCAACCGACCCTTCACCCCGGCGGTGGATTCCGCCGTCACGGCGGCCGGCGTCGGGGGCCGCACCGCACGGATCCGGAGCTTCGGCGCGATGGCGTTCGCGCCCGCCGGGAAGAACACCAGGCTGGTGGACGTCGAAGCGGTGGAGGGTGGCTGGCCGTTCTACGGCGAGGTGCGCACCGACCCGGCCGGGGCCTGGGAGCGGCTGGCGGCAGGAGGCGTGGCGCTCGTGGATCCGGTGCTCCTGGGCGGGCTCGGCATCCATCCTGGCGACACGCTGGCCATCGGCAATGCGCGGGTGGTCGTCGCCGGGACGCTGCTCAAGATCCCGGGCGATGTCGGGATCCGGAGCGCGTTCGCGCCCCGGGTGTACATCGCTGGGAGCGACGCCGCGGCCACCGGCCTGCTCGGCTTCGGCGCCCGGGTGCGGTACGAGGCCTACGTGGCGCTCCCGGCGGGGACGGACATCAAGGCCGTGGCCAACGCGGCCCGCCCGACGCTCCGCGCCGCCGGGGCCGGGATCCGCACCGCCTCGGACGACGAGACCGACCTCGACGAGTCGCTCACCACGCTGTCGCGCTACCTCGGGCTCATCGCCCTCGCCGCGCTCCTGCTGGGCGGGGTCGGCGTCGCGAGCGCCTCGCACGAGCTCATCTCCCGGCGGCTCGAGACCGTCGCCGTACTTCGGTGCCTGGGCGCGCCCGCCGGGACGGTGCTCACCGCCTACCTGGTGCAGGCTGCGGCGGTCGGCGTCGTGGGCGGCGCCGCCGGCGCCATCGGCGGGACGTTGCTGCAGCTTGCCATCCCGCATTTCATCCGCGACTTCCTTCCGCTCGACGTGCACGTGACTCCCTCCGCGAGCGCGATGGCGCTCGGGCTCGGCGTCGGGCTCTGGGTGACGGTGGCGTTCGCGCTGGGGCCGCTCCTCGCCGTGCGCCAGGTGCCGCCCCTCGCCGCGCTCCGGCGGGATCTCGATGCCGGGCCCGCCCCCCGCGACGGTGTGCGATGGGCGGCACGGCTCGCGTTGGGCATAAGCGTCGTCCTCCTCGCGGCGCTGCAGGTACGGAGCGCCCGCGCCGCCGTCGGCTTCAGCGCGGCCCTCGGGGTGGCGGTGCTGGCGCTCGCGGTCGCAGCCCGGGCGCTCATCGCGGGGGCGCGACGGTGGCCCCCCCGCTGGCTGCCGTACCCGTGGCGCCAGGGCCTCGCCAACCTGCACCGGCCGGCCAACCAGACCGCCGCGGTGGTCCTGGCGCTCGGCTTCGGCGCGTTCCTGCTGGCGACGCTGTTCCTGGTCGAGCGAAGCCTCATCGCGCGATTCGCGGTGGACGCCTCGCCCGACCGCCCGAATCTCGTGTTCTTCGACATCCAACCCGACCAGCGAGACGGGGTGGCGACGCTCCTGCGCGACGCCGGGGTCACGCCCAGCGGATTCACGCCCATCGTCGCGATGCGGATCCTGTCGATCAAGGGAGTTCCGACGTCGAAGCTCCTGGCCGACACGATCCCCGACACCACCACGGGCCGAGGGCAGCGCAGCCGCCCGTCGGGGTGGGCGATGCGGCGGGAGTATCGCTCCACCTACCGCGACTCGACCGCCGGCTCCGAGCGGCTCACCGACGGGCGCTGGTGGCACCGGGGCGACGGCGCCCGGTCCCCCGCCCCGATCAGCGTCGAGGAGGGGCTCGCCCGCGAACTTGGCGTCGGCGTCGGCGACACGATCGTCTGGGACGTGCAGGGATTCGACGTGACCACCCGGGTGGCCAACCTGCGGCACGTGGACTGGGCCCGGTTCGAGCCCAACTTCTTCGTCGTGTTCGCCGACGGGCCCATCGACCGGGCGCCGCAGACCATCGTGACGCTCGCGCGGGTGGAAGATCCCGACGCCCGCGCCGCGCTCCAACGCCGGGTGGTCGAGGCCTATCCCAACGTCAGTGCCATCGACGCCTCGTTCCTCGAGCGCACCATCGGCGACCTGGTGCGAAAGGTGACGCTCGCCATCCGGTTCCTGGCGCTGTTCTCGCTGGCGGCGGGCGCGGCCGTGCTCGTCGGCGCCGTGGCGGCGAGCCGCCGGCAGCGGCTCCGCGAAGGGGTGCTCCTCAAGACCCTGGGCGCCACCCGCCGGCAGGTGGTCCGCATCGCGTTGGCGGAGTACGGCGCGCTGGGCCTCCTCGCCGCCGCCTCGGCCATCGTGCTCTCGGTCGGCGCCGGATGGGCGCTGATGCACTGGCGCTTCAAACTTCCCTTCACGGTGCCGGTGCCCCAGCTGCTCGGGCTCGGCCTCGGACTCGGCGCCCTCTCAGCGCTCGTCGGCCTCTGGACCGGACGCGAAGTGTTCCGGGAGACGGCGCTGGAAGTGCTGCGGGGGGAGTAGGGCGGTCGCGACCTCAAGACTTCGTCGGGCGAATTCGCAGTCCCTCGCCGAGCTCCGTGGCCCCACCCTCACCCCCCACCCCCTCTCCCTGCGGGAGAGGGGGAGCGTTGGCTGGCACCAGATGGCGCGAATTCGATGACGCGTGGCGGGTCAGAGCGCGTATGATGCCCCCGACCCGATCGAATGCCCTTATGCAGAACCGACGTTCGATGCCCATACTGATCCGGCGTTATGACCCGGAAACGGTCAAGAGAGCCCGTGAACTTCGGAACCACGCCACCGCGACGGAGCAGGCCGTGTGGGAGCTGCTCAGAGGCCGGCGCATGTTGGGGCTCAAGTTCCGCCGCCAGCAGCCGATGCGAGGATTCATCCTCGATTTCTATTGCCCGGGGCAGCGGATCGCCATCGAAGTCGACGGCCGCGTGCATTCTGGTAGCGCCCAGCGGACGCGCGACCTCGAGCGCGACGCATCGCTGGAGCGCCTGGGGGTCCGAGTCATTCGCATGGCGAACGACGAGGCGACTCCGGCTGAGATCGAGCGCCGCCTCCGTGCACTGGTGGGCTCTCCCCCTCTCCCGCAGGGAGAGGGGGGCGGGGGGAGAGGGTGGGCACGCAAGGGTGAGCCCGGTGAG
>CAMLHU010000120.1 GCA_946479825.1 uncultured Gemmatimonadota bacterium | reverse complement strand
GCCTCGCACCCAAGGACGAGGCGCCCCATGATCCCTCAGGGCCTGGGATCGGACCAAGACCGGACCACAACGGCGGAGGCGGCCTCCCGTGCTCGGAAGACCGCCTCTGTCAGGGACCTACGGGTGGGCCATGAGGGATTCGAACCCCCGACCCCCTGCGCGTCATGCAGGTGCTCTAGCCAACTGAGCTAATGGCCCGTGGGGAGGCGACTCTAGCGAAGCCTCCGGACCGCGGGCGACCTGGAACCGCCTGAACCACGATGGAGTGGAGACGCCATGGATGGCACGACCGACCTGAACACACCGAAGCGCTCCCGATCTGCAGCCGTGAACGCGATCGCATGGGTCCTGATCACGCTGGGCACCCTCGCGGTCATTCGGACGGGCGTCGCGGCTGCCGCAGCGATCGGGACCTTCCCGCTCGTCGGCTTCGCGTGGGTCGCGTGGCCCGCCGGCCTTGTCATAGCCTCGGTCGGCCTGCTGCGACGCTCGAACTGGGCGCGCCTGGCGCTGATCGCCCTGCTTGCCATCGGCGTCGTGATGGCGGCGGCGCAGCTCGGCTCGATCCTCAGCACCGACCGGTTGGCCCGAATGGACACCGGCGACACCGACCTTGACGCAAGGTTCCGGGGCCTCGCAACGGCCCTGACGTGGGCATACGGCCTGCTGGACCTCTCATTCATCGCCCTTTCCATCTGGGCGATCGCCCGCCTCCGCTCGGGCGCCGTCCGGACCGAATTCCTCCGGCCGAACGAGTAGGCGCGTCGTCCTCGCGGTCGCCCCAGCCGGTGCCCCCTCGTCACTTCGCGATTCCTCACCCCCCCGACCCCCTCTCCACGTATGTGGAGAGGGGGCAGGGGGTGAGGCCGCCGCGAGGAAGAAGGGGGTCGGGAGGTGAGGAGTAGCGACGTGGCGAGGAGCTCAGGATCCGACGGCGTAAGTGGAGAGGGGATCGAGAAGTGAGGTTGGAGACGGCCCGGGAGGCGGGATCGTGCAGGCCTGCGTGGTCGGAACTATTCCGGTCACCCACATCAAGGGTTGTTCTTCGTGCCTCTTCGTGTCCCTTCGTGCCCTTCGTGGTGCAAGCGGTCCCCTGCTGGACGAGATGCAGGCGAACCCACAGGCGGCGCACAGCCAGTCCCGCCGGCGGGGGTGGCCGCAGGCCAGAGGCGGCCGCAGGCCAGGGGTGGCCGCAGGCCAGGGGTGGCCGCAGGCCACCCCCTGCAGCGGACCCGCCCGGGGGCCGGTATATTGCCCGGGTCCTTCCCCAGCGAGATCCCTGATGCGTCGTTCCCTCCGTACTTCCCTGCTCTTCCTCCTCCTCGCCGCCGCGCCGGCCGCGGTCGCCGCGCAGGGGGTCAACACGCTGCCACCCGACCTCTCGGCCAAGGTCGAGGCCGCGGTGCACGACGTGATGCAGAAGACCGGCGTACCGAGCGTCTCGCTCGGCATCGTGCAGGGCGGGAAGATCGTGTATACCCAGGCGTTCGGGATGGCGCGGCTCTCGCACGCGCTCCCCGCGACGGCCGACATGCACTACGCCATCGGGTCGATCAGCAAGCAGTTCACGGCGGCGTGCGTGCTGCTCCTGGTGCAGGAGGGGAAGCTCTCCCTCGACGACCCGGTCTCGAAGTTCTTCCCCGAGCTCACCCGCGCCAACGAGGTCACCATCCGGAACCTCCTGACGCACACCTCGGGCTACGAGGACTACGCGCCGCAGGACTACACCATCCCCGCCTGGACCAAGCCGAGCAGCGCGCAGGCGATCATCCACGAGTGGGCCACGAAGCCGCTCGATTTCGACCCCGGCACCCAGTACCAGTACAGCAACACCAACTTCAACATCGTCGGCCTCATCGTCGAGAAGGCGAGCGGCGAGCCGTTCTGGCAGTTCCTCTCCGAGCGCGTCCTCAAGCCGCTGCACCTCGACCACGCCATCGACCTCGACACCCAGCACGACCTGGTCGAGCCGGTCGGCTACGCCCGCAACGCGCTCGGCCCGCTCCGTCCCGCCCGGATCGAGGCGCCGGGATGGTACTTCGCCGACGGCGAGATGGCGATGCCCGTGGGCGACCTGCTGACCTGGGACATCTCCATCATGGACCAGTCGCTCCTCGCGCCGTCGTCCTACGCCGCGATGGAGGCCGAGATGAAGCTCAAGAACGGCCAGGGGATCGGTTACGGACTCGGCGTGGCCGTGGGCTACCGCAACGGCCACCGGGTGGTGGCGCACAGCGGCGAGGTGGGCGGGTTCGTGGCGCAGAACATCGTCTTTCCCGACGACAAGATCGCGATCGCGGTGCTGACCAACCAGGAGGCGAGCTCCGCCGCCGGCGCGGTCGGCCGGGCGATCGCCGGGCTGCTCCTGCCCCCCGCGCCCAACGCCACCAGCGACGCGTCGGTGGTGGCGGCGGCCGAGGCGCAGGCGAAGCAGGTCCTGGCGGGGCTGCAGCAGGGGAAGATCGACCGCTCGCTCTTCACGGCCAACGCCAACTTCTACTTCGACGACACCGCCATCGGCGACTTCAAGTCGAGCCTCGGCCCCCTGGGCGCCATCACGTCGCTGCACCAGACCGGCGCCAGCCTCCGCGGCGGGATGACGTACCGCGGCTTCGAGGTCGAGTTCGCCACCGGGACGAAGGTGTCCCTCAGCACCTACACCATGCCCGACGGGAAGCTCGAGCAGTTCCTCGTCGATCCGGAGGCCTGAGGACCGGTGCCCACGCCCCACACGAGGATCCGGACCGGATGAACGCCCACGAACGGTTCAACCGGACCCGGTTCTCCCGCTTCATCAACAGCGGAGCGGGGCGGGCGTTCCGCCTGGCGGCCGGGACGGGGTTCCTCGTCGCCGGCTACCTGTTCCGCGACCGCACGCTCGGCGTCGTGTCGCTGATCTGGAGCGTCTTTCCCCTGACGGCCGGGGCCTTCGACTGGTGCTACGTCAGTGCCGCCTGTGGCGGCCCGCTGGCGGGCCGGACGATCCGCGCCGGGCAGGACGCGCTCCAATGACTCGGCCCGTGGGCGGGCCGCACCGAGATGCTCCGTGAGAACCCCCAGGAAGGAATGCCACCGCATGCGCCGCACCGCACTGATCGCCGCCGCCGCGCTCCTCGCCGCCCCCGCCCTCCGGGCGCAGGGGCTCCAGATGCCCAGGGGCGTCCAGCGGACCTACGCCGCCGGCACCCGGACGATGGACGGCCATCCGGGCCCCAACTACTGGCAGAACCACGGCCAGTACCGGATCGCGATCTCCACCACGCCCCCGGACCCCAAGGTGTCGGGCACCGAGGAGATCACCTACACCAACGAGAGCCCCGACACCCTGCGGACGCTGGTGATCCGGCTCTTCCCGAACTCGCACAAGCCCGGCGCGCCGCGGCTGGGGGGCGCCTCCGCGGACGAGCTCACCTCGGGGGTGCACGTCACCGCGTTCTCGGTGAACGGCACGGCGCAGCAGTGGAAGGAGTCCGACCGCTACTTCACCTGGCAGCCGGTGCGGCTCCCGGAGGCGCTGGCGCCGCATCAGTCGGTCCGGCTCTCGTTCGACTGGTGGTTCGACCTCCCGGCCCGGCCGGGGCGCTACGGGGTCATCGACTCGACCACCTTCTACGTGGCCTACTTCTACCCGCGCGTGGCCGTCTATGACGACTACAACGGGTGGGACACGATGGACCACACCAGCCACGAGTTCTACAGCGACTTCAACGACTACGACGTGACCGTCACCGTCCCGGCCAACTACGTGGTCTGGGGGACGGGCACGCTCACCAACGCCGACGCGCTGCTGCGGCCGGCGGCGCTGGCGCGGTTCCAGGCTTCGTTCACCAGCGACACCACCATCCACGTCGGCACCGGGGCGGAGATCCACGCCGGCCAGGTGACGGCGGGGGGCGGGGCCACCGCGAGCTGGCACTTCACCGCGAGCGACATCCCCGACGTGGCCTACGGCCTGAGCGACCATTACGACTGGGACGCCGGCAGCGTACAGGTGGACGATGCGACCCACCGCCGCGCCAGCGTGCAGGCCGCCTACAACGACACCGCGGCCGACTTCCACCAGATGGTGAAGTTCGCGGCCCACTCGCTCGACTTCCTGTCGCACCAGTGGCCGGGGGTCCCCTACCCGTACGAGAAGATGACCGCCTTCCAGGGCGGCGCGGGGATGGAGTACCCGATGATGGCCAACGACGAGTCGTACCCCGACCCCAGGTTCGCCCAGTTCGTGGTGGCGCACGAGATCGCCCATACGTACATGCCGTTCTACATGGGCATCAACGAGACCCGCTACGCCTTCATGGACGAGGGGTGGGCCACCACCTTCGAGGACCTGATCAACACGGTGGACATGGGCGCCGACACCGCGGCGACGCTGTTCCGGCAGTTCCGCGTGAGCGGCTGGGCCCACAACACCTCGCCGCTGCAGGACATCCCGGTCATCACGCCGGCGGACGCGCTGACAGGCGTCGCCTACGGGATCAACGCCTACGGCAAGCCCGCGCTCGCCTACCTCGGCCTCAAGGACCTCCTGGGCGACGCGCTCTTCCGGCAGGCGCTCCACGCCTACATGGCGCGCTGGAACGGGAAGCACCCGACGCCGTGGGACTTCTTCCACACCTTCGACGACGTCGCCAAGCGCCCGCTCGACTGGTACTGGAACAGCTGGTTCTTCAGCAGCGGGCGGATCGACCTCGCGGTGAAGGGGGTCGCGAAGACGAAGGGCGGCTCCGCCGTGACCGTCACGAACGTGGGCGGGATGGTGGCGCCGTTCGACCTCGTGGTGACCCGCGCCGACGGCAAGGTGGAGCGGCTGCACCAGACCCCGGCGGTGTGGGCGCGGGACCAGCGCCAGGCCACGATCCCGGTGCGCGGCGCCGTCAAGTCGGTGCAGGTCGACGGCGGGATCTGGATGGATTCCGACACCACCAACAACGCCTGGACCCGGCACTAGCCACGGTGCGCGTGGTCCTCTTCGGCGCCACGGGGATGGTCGGCGCCGGCGTCCTGCTCGAATGCCTGGACGACCCGCGAGTGACCTCGGTCCTCGCGGTCGTCCGCTCCCCCACGGGGCGGACCCACCCCAAGCTGCGCGAGGTGGTCCGCTCCGATTTCTTCGCCTACGACGACCTCCGCGCCGACTTCGCCGCCTGCGACGCCTGCTTCTTCTGCCTCGGCGTCACCTCGGCCGGCCTCACGGAAGCGGAGTACACCCGGCTCACGTACGACCTGCCCCTCGCCGCGGCCCGCGTGATGGCCGAGGCCAACCCGGCGTTGACGTTCTGCCTCGTGACCGGCGCCGGGACCGACGGCACCGGGCGCGGACGGGTGATGTGGGCCCGGGTCAAGGGACGGGCCGAGAACGCGGTGTTCGCGCTGCCGTTCCGGGCGGCGTACGCGTTCCGGCCGGGGTTCATCCAGCCGCTCCGCGGCGTGCGCTCGCGGGTGCGGTGGTACCAGGCGCTCTACGACGCCCTGCGCCCGCTCGTCCCCGTCGTCCGATGGCTGTTCCCCCGCTCGACGACGACGTCCGTCGCGATGGGGCGCGCAATGATCAGCGTGGCCGCCGAGGGCTGGCCCCGGCGCATCCTGACCACCGCCGACATCAACCTGGCGGCGGCGCGGACCCGATGAGCGGGGGCCGGTTGCGTCCCGGTGGTCGAACGCCCAGCTTAGCAGGGTCCGCCGATCGACCCCTCGCCCCCGAGTGACCGATGCGACAGCTGACCGACCCGACCGGCCGCCAGTGGGAGATCGAAGAGATCGCCCGCGGCAGCGGATTCATCCCCACGATGCCGAAGGCGTCCCACCCCGCCGAGGCCCACGCGATGGTGCAGGTCACGGCGGGGGCGGAACGCTTCGTCGCCCGGGTCCCGCTCGACTGGCCGACGCTCGACGACGCCGCGCTCTGGGCGCTGCTCGAGCGGGGACGCCGGTGACCTGAGCCCCGCACCGCGGCCGGCGACCGCCGGCCGAGACTTTCATCGCCCGACCGACCAAGGATCTATGACCGCCAAGGCAGAGCAGCTGCAGGGGCAGGCCCTGATGGCCTCCCTGACCGTGAAGGACCTCGAGAAGAGCGCCGCGTGGTACACCGGCGTCGTCGGCTTCACCGAAGTGCGCCGCACCGAGCGCGACGGCAAGCTCCGGAGCGTCGCCGTGCAGGCCGGCAACGTCCGGATCAACCTCAACCAGGACGACGGCGCCCGGGGCTGGGACCGCGTGAAGGGTGAGGGGTTCTCGTTCACCATCTCGGTATCGCAGTCGGTGGACGGCGTGGCCGAGTACATCAAGGCCCACGGCGGCACCCTGGAGACCGAGCCCGCCGACATGCCGTGGGGAGTGCGCGCCTTCCGGTTCCGCGACCCCGACGGCTACAAGTGGTCGGTGTCGAAGCCGCTCAACGGGTGACCGCCGGGTTCGATCCGCAGCCCACGCTCCGCGGCGAGCTCCTCGAGCTCCGGCCGCTGCGGCCGGACGACTTCGACGCGCTGTACGCCGTCGCGTCCGACCCGCTCCTCTGGGAGCAGCACCCCGATTCCGACCGCTGGCAGGAGCCGGTGTTCCGGCGCTTCTTCGCCGACGCGCTCGCGTCGGGGGGGATGCTGGTGGCGATCGACCGCGCGAGCGGCGCGGTTATCGGCAGCTCGCGCTACGATTTCGGGCGCGCCGAGCCGGACGAAGTGGAGATCGGCTGGACCTTCCTCGCGCGATCGCATTGGGGTGGGCGCTTCAACGGCGAGA
>CAMLHU010000119.1 GCA_946479825.1 uncultured Gemmatimonadota bacterium | reverse complement strand
CGAAGCGCGCTACACCTTCCCCGCCCGCGACGTGGCGGTGCTGCCGATCTCCAACACCACGGCCGAGATGCTGGCCGAGCATTTTGCGCTCGAGGTGCGCACCGCGCTCGCGCGCCAGGGCGCCGACCGGCTCTCCCTCGTCGAGGTCGAGGTGGAGGAGAGCCCGGGCCAGAGCGCCACCTACCGCCTGCCGCTCCGCTGAACGGAGGACCCGATGCCCGGCAAGGAACCGCTCCTCACCCCCGCCCAACTCTCGGCCGGCCTCGCCGCGCTCCCCGCGTGGCGCGCCGACGGCGCCTGGCTCGAGCGGACCTACGAGACCGACGGCTGGCCCTTCACGCTGCTCGTGGTCGGCGCCATCGCGTTCGTCGCGGAGGCCGCCGACCACCACCCCGACCTCACCGTCTCCTGGCCCCGCGTGGTGGTGCGGCTCCAGACCCACAGCGCCGGCGGCCTTACCGCCAAGGACCTCGAGCTCGCCCGGCGCATCGAGGAATCGGTCGCCTGGAAGCCGGCGGGGGGGAAGAAGTTGGTGAAGTGAGAGAACCATATCCGCTATCCGTTGTCCGTAGGCGCTTTGGAGATCGTCCAGCACGGCGGCGACTTGGACCTTCATCGCCGGATAACGGATAGCGGTGAGCGACCCCCTCAGTCCCCCAGACACACCCCCAGCTCCCGCGCGGTCGCGATCGAGTCCGAATCGAGCGGCACGTGCTTGGCCCGCCCGACGACCTCGGCGAGCGGCACCCGCACGATCGTCGGCGGGGCGAGCCCCACCATCACGCCGAAGTCGCCGTCGGCCACGGCGCGCACCGCGGCGGCCCCGAAGCGGAGCGCCAGCAGCCGATCGAACGTGGTCGGGGAGCCGCCGCGCTGGATATGCCCCAGCACCAGCGAGCGGGTCTCCTTCCCGGTCCGCTCGGCGATCTCGCGGGCCACGATCGCGCCCATCCCGCCGAGCCGATCCACCGTCCCCACGCCGGCGCGTTCGAGCAGGTGGTGCTCGCCGCCCACCGGACGCGCCCCTTCCGCCACCACCACGATCCCGTAGTGCTGCCCCTGCGCCTCGAGCGCCCGCACCTTGGCGCACACCTTCTCGAGGTCGAAGGGGATCTCGGGGATCAGGATCACGTCGGCGCTCGAGGAGATGCCGCTGTTGAGCGTGATCCACCCCGCGTCCCGCCCCATCAGCTCCACCACCATCACCCGCCGATGGCTCTCGGCGGTCGAGTGCAGCTTGTCGATGGCCTCGGTCGCGGTGCTCACCGCGGTGTCGAAGCCGAAGGTCATCAGCGTGCCGCTCACGTCGTTGTCGATGGTCTTGGGCACGCCGACGACCGGGAGCCCCTTCTTCCAGAGGTCGTGGCCGATCTTGAGCGACCCGTCGCCGCCGATGGTGATGAGGGCGTCGAACCCGCTGGCCTGGAACGCCGCGATGAGGTCGTCCGAGCGGTCCACCTCCACGGCCTTCCCGGCCGCGTCGGTGGTGGCCCAGCGGAACGGGTTGCCCCGATTGGTGGTGCCGAGGATGGTGCCGCCGAGCTGGGTGATGCCGCGCACCCGGTCGGGGGTCAGGTTGACGACGCCGTCGTTGCGGAGGAGGCCGTCGTAGCCGCGGAGGATGCCGTAGGTCTGCCACCCGCGCGCGTGGGCGGAGAGCACCACGGCGCGGATGACGGCGTTGAGGCCGGGGGCGTCGCCCCCGCCGGTGTTGACGGCGAGACGCATCGCGCCTTGGGGGTGAAGGGTTACGGGCGCTGGCGCAGCAGCTGCACCACTTCGCCCGGGGCGGCGTGGCGGCCCGCGGCCTTCTTGGAGAAGACCGGCCGGCCGTCCACGGTGACGTCGAAGACGCCGCTCGACCCCTGGACCAGGCTCACCTCGATCCCGGGGAATTCCTTCCGGAGCTCAGCCGCCAGACCGGCGGCTCGGGGCTCGTAGTTTCAGAGGGTGCAGTAGGTGATGACAGCGCGCATCGCGGATTCCTGGTCCGGGGTCGGCCTGCGGGGATCGGCTCGAAGGTAACGGCAGGGGCGCCTCGCCTCCACCGCCCCTTGTCCCCGCCCGCCCCCGGCTATACGTATCATCTTATGCCAGTTCAACTTCGGTCACCTCGGGGCACCCGGGGCGGGGCGCTCGTCGCGCTGCTCGCGCTGGGCCTCGCCGCCCCGCTCGCGGCCCAGCAGCGCCCGGCCCCCTCGCGCGCCGGTGGCTGGGGCGACGAACTCCCCGGCTTCGTGGCGGCACCGGAGCGGCTGCGTCCGGTGGCGCCGCGCCAGTCGGAGCCGATCGAGTGGCCCCCGCCGCCGATCTCGCCGCCGCCGAAGGTGGTCAAGGCGATCTACCTCAACGCCTGGACCTTCGCCTCGCGCCGGTTCTACGAGCTCGTGCGCCTGGCCGACACCACCGAGGTCAACGCATTCGTCATCGACGTCAAGGACGACACCGGTTACCTCACCTATCCCTCGAAGGTGCCGACGGCCGTCGAGATCGGCGCCAACCACCAGATCCGCGCCCGCGACACCCGCGAGCGGCTCGCGATCCTGCACCAGCACGGCATCTACCCGATCGCGCGGATCGTGGTGGCCAAGGACCCGCTCCTCGCGCGCAACAAGCCGGCCTGGTCGGTCAAGGACTCGCGCGGCGGCCTCTGGCAGGACCGCCTCCATTTCAACTGGGTGGACGCCTACAACGACTCGGTGTGGGTGTACGCCGCCCAGCTCGGCGCCGAGGCCATCCAGCACGGCTTCAGCGAGCTGCAGTTCGACTACGTCCGCTTCCCCGACGAGCCCCGCGCCCGGATGGCGACGGCGGTGTTCTCCGCCCGCCGCAACGACGAGTCGCCGCGCCACGCGGTGGCCCGGCATCTCGAGATGCTGCGCGACCGCATCCACCCGCTCGGCGTGCCGTTCACCATCGACATCTTCGGGATGACGGCGAGCGCCGAGCAGGACCTCGGCATCGGGCAGGTGTGGGAGGACCTGGTGCGCGCCGCCGACGTGGTGCTGCCGATGGTCTATCCGAGCCACTACTACGGCGGGTTCTACAACATCCGCCACCCGAACAGCGAGCCGTACCAGGTGGTGCACCTGGCGCTGCAGGACGCCGAGCGGCGGACCGCCGCGGTGCCCAACGCGGCCCGGATCCGGCCGTACCTCCAGGCCTTCACGCTCGGCAAGCCGCGCTACACCCCGGTCGAGGTGCGCGACCAGATCCGCGCCGCCGCCGACCTCGGCATCAACAGCTGGGTGCTCTGGAACCCGCGCGGCGTCTACGATCCGCGCATCTTCCTGCCCCGGCAGTCGGGGACGCTCGCGAGCGCGCAGCGCGTCGGGGGATGATCCGCCGTCCGGGGCTGCTCTCCGCGGCCCTCCTGCTCCTCGCGCCGGCGGTGCTCCGCGCCCAGGCCGGCTCGCCGCCGCCGCTCCCGCCCGCCCCGCGCCCCGCCTGGTCGCGCCAGCCGGTGCCCCTCGACGACCGGCGTCTCCCCGAAGCCTCGGGCGTGGTGGTGAGCCGCTCGCAGCCCGGCGTCCTCTGGAGCTTCAACGACTCCGACAACCCGCCCGAGCTCTTCGCGACCGACACCGCCGGCCGGGCGCTCGGCCGCTGGACCGTGGCGGGGGCGCAGAACGAGGACTGGGAGGCGATGACCCTGGGCCCCGGCGACTGCGCCGGCCGGCCCTGCCTCTTCATCGGCGACATCGGTGACAACGACGCCAAACGCCGGGCCGTCGCCATCTACCGGGTCCCCGAACCGACCGTCGCGCCCGGCTGGCGCAGCGACCGCGACGACACCGTCCCCGCGCTCGCGCGCCTCGTGGTGCGGTATCCCGACGGCCCGCACGACGCCGAATCGCTCTTCGCCGACAGCACCGGCGACCTCTACATCATCACCAAGCCGCGGGTGACGTGGCCCGAGCTGTTTCGGATCCCGCGGGCGGCCTGGGGCCGGCGCGACACCGTGCTCGCCACGACGGTGGACACCCTGCATATCGACCCACGGAGCGGGATCGAGAACTGGGTCACCGACGCGGCACTCGCTCCCGACGGCCGGACGGTGGCGGTCCGCACCTACGGCTACCTGTATCTCTATTCCCGCGCCGCCGATGGCCGGCTCACCCCGCTCGCCCCCTGGCCGCGCTGCCTGCTGGCGGGGCTCGGCGCCCAGGGCGAAGGGATCGGCTGGCTCGACCCGACGACCTTCGTGCTCACCAGCGAGAAGTTCCTGATGTTCCCGGCCTCGGTGGCCGTGGCCCGTTGTCCGTGATCGGATCGCCAGCGACCTGCACCAGAGGAATGCCATGCGGCTCCATCGTTCCCTGTTGACCGCCCTCCTGCCGCTCGTGGCGGCGTCGTCCCTCCTGGCGCAGGTGCGCGCCCAGGCCGATCGCGTGGCCGCCGCGACCGACGGCCGGGTGCTCCGGGCGCACATGACCTACCTGAGCGACGACCTCCTCGAGGGCCGGGCGCCGGCCACCCGCGGCGGGCTCCTCGCCGCCAAGTACATCGCCGCCCAGTTCGCGGCACTCGGCCTCGAGCCGGCGGGCGACAGCGGCACGTACTTCCACCACATCCCGGTCGTGACGCACACGCCGAGCCCCACGTTCGCGGAGACCGCGCCCAAGGCGGCACCGCTCGCCTACAAGACCGACTACATCGCCTGGGCGATGCGCAACGACACCCTGGTGCACGCCGCGTCCGACCTGGTGTACGTCGGCTACGGCATCACCGCGCCGGAGTGGAAGTGGGACGACTACGCCGGCGTGGACGTCCGCGGCAAGATCGTGGTGACGCTGGTCAACGATCCCGGCCTCCACGACCCGGCGATCTTCAAGGGCAAGGTGATGACGTACTACGGGCGCTGGACTTACAAGATCGAGGAAGCGGCCCGGCACGGCGCGGCGGGGATCCTGATGATCCACACGCCCGAGAGCGCGACGTACGGCTGGAGCACGGTGGTCGGGTCGTGGACCGGCCAGCAGGTGCGGCTCGAGGAGCAACCCACGTCACTGGTCTTCGCCGGATGGCTCTCGCACGACGGGGCGGCGCGGCTCTTCGCCGACGGCGGCCACCCGCTCGACTCCTTGATGGAGGCCGCCGGCCACCCCGGGTTCCGTGCGGTGCCGCTCGGCGTGTCGCTCGACGCCACCGTCCGCAGCGTCATCCACCGCTCCGAGACCTTCAACGTCGTCGGGCGGTGGCCGGGGCACGGGCCGCTGGCGAAGGAGGCGGTGCTGATCGGCGGGCACTACGACCACCTCGGCATCGGCCCCGTCGTGAACGGCGACTCGATCTACAACGGAGCGGAGGACAACGCCTCGGGGAGCGCCGGCGTCGTCGCCGCGGCGACCGCGTTCTCACGGAGCGGCGTGCACCCCGAGCGCTCCATCGTCTTCATCGCGTTCGGGGCGGAGGAGTCGGGACTGCTCGGCTCGGAGGCGTTCGCGGCGCGGCCCACCGTGCCGCTCCGGGACCTGGCCGCCGTCCTCAACGTGGACGGGCTCAATATGTACGGGAAGACCCGGGACATCGCGGCGCTCGGCACCGATATGTCCACGCTCGGCAAGGTGTTCACCGAGGCCGCGGCGGCGGAGCAGATGCAGGTCGTGACCAACGAGGACGCCCTGCTCAAGGGATTCGTGTTCCGGTCGGACCACTTCCCGTTCATGAAGGCGGGCGTGCCCGCGCTCTCGCTCCAGAGCGGCACCGACTACATCGGGCGTCCGGCCAGCTGGGGAAAGCTGCAGCAGGCCAAGTACAACGACGAGCGGTATCATCAGCCGAGCGACGAGATGCTGCCCTGGTTCACGATGGACGGGGCCGTGCAGCAGCTCCGCGTGGTGGTCCGCACGGCGGTAGCCGTGGCCGACGCGCCGCGCCAGCCGACTTGGCTGCCGGGCTCCGAGTTCCGGGCGGCAGGGGAAGCGCGGGTGAGGTGAGTGGGGCAGCGGGATAGCGGGATAGCGGGACAGCGGGGCTGCGGGATAGCGGCACAGCGTAAGGCGCTGGCCTGTCGATCCGCGGCGGCATCGTCAGGTCAGACCGGAATTAGCGACCACCCTCCGATAGCGCCGTGGGTCAACTCGGGGGGAACGTCCCGAACGTTCGTGGCGCCAGCCATTCGAGGTACTTGGTCCCGTCGGGCAGGCCCACCAGAAATTCGCGCTGCCGGACAGCCGCTCGTTGCGCGGCCTCAAGGTTTTGCCCTTCGCTGCACCTCGAGCCGTAATGGTCGAGTTCTTCGAGGTACGCGGCTGCCTGCACAAAGATGCCAGCCATCAACTCAGGCTTGGCGACCTCACCGTCGGTGAACCGAAGCACGAGGCCACCTACCTCCGGCAGCGTGTAGCTTGCGGTCGTGTTGCGCGCGACGATGAACCGAACCCGCTTACTCACGGTCCCTGCCCATTCCGGGGAATGGGAAGCAAGCAAGGCATAGGCCCGGACGAGGATCTCCTCGGCTTGATCGACCGTCCGTCCTGGCGCCGCGTCGAAGAAGATCAAAGGCACGCCGGCCGGACGGCGGGCGACCCTTACCCGGAGCATTATTCCCCAGAACAATCTTCGCGCAAGCGCACGCATAGCGCTCCCCTATCGCGTTCGCATTCCCCCGGCGATCCACGGCGGGAGGCGTCGCGTAGCTTACGACGATCTCCGCGCGGCCGCCAGCGACCAACGTCCAACGACCAACGACCAATGACCCCCAACGGCTCACGCCCCCGCTCGGCCGGTCGTCCTGACGGACTGGGCGGCCCGGTGGCGC
>CAMLHU010000118.1 GCA_946479825.1 uncultured Gemmatimonadota bacterium | reverse complement strand
GCGCGCGGACCCGCGACGTTCAGCGTGCGGATGTGGTGGGCCTGGGCCCAGCGCGCCACGACGCGCGGGTCGGGCGGGGTCCGGAGGTCGATCACCAGGCACGGCTTGGCGTGGCGCTTGGCGATCTCGACGGTGAGCCGGGTCCCTCCCTCCGGCTCTCCCTTGGTGAGCACGATGGTCCCGTCGGCGTCGCGCACGTTCCACTCGGTCCGCACGCTGTAGTCGGTGCTCGGCGCCTCATAGAGCGGATACCGCGGGGCGATGACCCCGTCCTCCGCGAGGCGGCCGCGCGGGCACCAGCCGCCGCACGGGATGCCGAGCACGAGGGCCACGTCGAGCGCAGCCCGGTCCACCCCGGTCTGGCCACCGGAGATGATACGGGAGATCGGCATTACGGGGTGGGGAGGATCGTCAGGGCGCGGGGACGCCGGCCGGAGTATCGGCCGCGGGGAAGTTCGGGTCGGCGGAGGCGCCCCAGCAGTACACGTAGCCGTTCGACGTCGAGACGCCGCAGCTCACGCTCCGGCCGGTCGCGATGGTGGAGAACTTGTTGGTCGGCACCAGGCGCGGCACCAGCGACCGGTCGGTGGTGGTGGGCGCGGTCAGGCTGCCGCGGTTCCCCCACCAGAACGCGCGCCCGTCGGCGCCAAGGCCGACGGTGCTCGCCGAGTCGGCGCCCAGGGCCACGAAGGCGTGGGTCGAGTCCACTGCCAGCGGCGTCGCGACGTCGGTGGCGAGGACGCTCCCGGTGCCCATCTGGCCCTGGTTCCCGGCGCCCCAGCACCAGGTGATCCCGACGCTCACGGCACAGGTATGGAACCCGCCGGCGATGACCGTGGTCCAGCCGGTGGTGTCGGTCGTGGCGACGGGGACCGGACGGGTATAGAACGTCGCGGTCGAATCGGCGCCGAGCTCGCGGTCGGCGTTCCGCCCCCAGCACCAGAGCCGGCCTTCGACGCTGATGCCGCAGGCGTGCGTGGCGCTCACGGCCAGACGCCGGAACTTGAGACCCCCGGCCACGGCGACCGGTGCCGTGCGATCGGTGCCGCTGGTCGCGTCGCCCACCTGGCCGTAGCCGTTGATCCCCCAGCACCACGCCGTGGAGTCGGCGGCGATGCCGCAGGCGGTCTGGCCTCCGGCGGCGATCGCCGTCCACGTGAGGCCGCCGCTCACGAGCGTGGGCGCCGGGGCCGGCGTGCCGCTCACGCCTCGCTGGCCGTGGTCGTCGGCGCCCCAGCACCAGGCCTGGGCGGCCACCGAGTCGGTGAGCCCGCAGGCGAAATCGGCCCCCGCGACGATGGAGCTGAACGTGTGCCCGCCGGGGATCACGACGGGCGTGCCCGTGGACGCGACCGTGGTGTCGCCGAAGACGCCGTGGGCGTTGCTGCCCCAGCACCACGCGGCCAGCAGCGCGTCGAGCCCGCACGCGAACCCGTCGCCCACCGCCACGGTCCACGCCTTGAACCCGGGCACGAGCGCGGTGGCGGTGGTGGCGCCGACGCCGATGACGGTCGCGGTGAGCCGCTGGGTCCCCACCATCGTGCCGATGGTCCAGGTCGCCGAGACCTGGCCGCTCGCGTCGGTGGTGGTGGAGGCGGTCACCGAGCCGCTCCCGATCCCCGGGGTCCAGGTGACGGTGACGCCCGCCCGCGGAGCGCCGGTGCTGTCGGCGACCTTGACGACGACGGGGTTCGGGAGCGTCTGCCCCCCCTTGGCCACCTGGCCGCTCCCCGACACCAGCACCACCGACCCGGGGTTGCGCGGGGCGAGGTTGGAGTCGGGGCCGCAGGCCGCCAGCAGGGCCAGCGTGCCGAGGGGGAGAAGATGCCGGAGGGGCATGGTCAAACTATAGCGCGGCGTCGCGGTCCGGGGGAGGCGGCACGAGGGCGATGGCGCCGGTGACCTCGAGCGCCGCCGGGAGGAGGATCAGGGTCACGAGGGTCGAGATCGTGAGCCCGCCGATGACCGCGATCGCGAGCGGCCGCTGCAGCTCGGCGCCCGCTCCCCACCCGAACGCGAGCGGCAGCAGCCCCGCGAGCGTGCAGAGCGTGGTCATCAGGATCGGCCGGAGCCGCATCCGGCCGGCCCGGGCCAGCGCCTCCCGCGGCTCCAACCCTTCGGCGCGCCAGTGCCGAGCGGCGTCGAGCAGGATGATCCCGTTCTTGACCACGAGGCCGATGAGCAGGATGAGCCCCATGAAGCTCGAGACGTTGAACGGCACGCCGGTCACGAGCAGCGCCGCGAAGGCGCCGGTGAGTCCGAGTGGGGTGAGCGCCAGGATCGTGACCGGCCCGCGGAAGCCGCGGAACTGGAGCACGAGGACCAGCAGGACGGCGCCGGCGGCGAGGCCGAACACGAGCAGCAGCTGGCGGAACGACTCCTGCTGGCTCTGGTACTGGCCGCCGATCTCGAGCGAGACGCCCGACGGCAGCTCCACGCCGCGCAGGCGGTCGCGGATGGTGGCGATGACCGAACCGAGCCCGGCGCCCTCGACCCGCCCGGTGACCTCGACGAGCGGGCGCAGGTTCTCGCGCAACAGCTCGCTCGCCCCCGCGCTGTCGCGCACCGCGCCGAGCGCGCCGAGCGGCGCCCAGCCGGCGGGGCCCACCACCGGGAGCGTCGCCGCGATGTCGGGCCGGGTGCGAACGGAATCGGGGAGCCGGACCCGGACGGGGATCAGCCGGTCGGGCTCGCGGACGGTCCCGGCCGGCGCGCCGAAGAGCGCGTCGCGCGCCTGCTCGGCGACGTCGGCCGGCGTGAGGCCGAGCCGCGCCACCCGCACCGGGTCGAGCTGCACGGCGATCTCGGGGCTCGGCCCCACCACGCCGTCGAACAGGTCCACCAGTCCCGGCGTCCCGTCCACCGCCTTGGCGACCCGCGTCGCGGCGAGCTCGGCGGCGGCGTGGTCCTGGCTGAACAGCTTGAGCTCGACCGGCGCCGGCGCGCCCGCCAGGTCGTCGAGCGCGTCCTGCATCAGCTGGGCGAACTCGACCCGCACCGTGGGCGCCTCGGTCGCGATCTGGGCGCGGACCCGGTCGATGACCTCGTACACCGACGCCGACCGGTCCGCCCTCGGCTTGAGGAGGATCGTGAGGTCGCCGCGGTTCGGGGCGGTCGCCGCGAAGCCGAGCTCCGCGCCGGTGCGGCGGGAGAAGGCCTGGATGTCGGGATCGCGGGCGAGGATCCCTTCGATGATATGGACCTCGCGGTCGGTCTCGGCGAGCGAGCTGCCGGTGGCGGTCCAGTAGTCGAGGATGAACCCGCCCTCGTCCATCCGGGGCAGGAAGTCGGTGTCCACCGCCCGGACGCAGACGGCGCCCAGGACCAGCAGCCCGCCGGCCACCGCGTACACGACCCGCCGGCGGCCGATCAGACGGTCGGCGAGGGCGGTGTACCAGCGTTCGACGCCGGCAAGGGGGATCTTCGGCGCGTGGCCGGCGGCGTCGCCGCGCACGCGGGCGCGCCGGGCGATCTCTCCGGCCAGGGCGGGGATGAGCGTCATCGCGATGGCGAGCGAGAGCAGCACCGACGCGGCGAGCGCCACCGAGAACGACTGGAAGAACGCCCCGACCACCCCCTGCAGCAGGCCGAGCGGCGCGAAGACCACCACGGTGGTGAGGGTGGAGCCCGCCACCGGGCCGAAGATCTCGTCGGTCCCCCGGCGGATCACCTCGTCCGGCGGATCGTCGGGGTGGAGCGCAATGCGGCGCTCGATGTTCTCGACCACCACCACGGCGTCGTCGATGATGAGCCCGATGGCCACCGCAAGCCCGCCGAGCGACATCAGGTTGAGCGACTGGCCGGTCAGGTCGAGCACCACGAAGGTGCCCGCTACCGCCAGCGGCAGGCTGAGCGCCGCCGCGAAGGTGGTGCTCCAGCGGCCCAGGAAGAGGAACAGGATGAGCACCGCGAGGATGCCGCCGACCAGCATCGCGTCGCGCACGCTGCGCATCGACTCGCGGACCAGCGTCGCCTGGTTGTACACCTGGCGGAGCTCCGCGCCGGCCGGCAGGAGCGGCCGGATCGAGTCGAGCGCCGCGGCCACTTCGTCGTCGATGCGGAGCGCGTTGCCGTTGGGTTGCCGCGCCACGTTGATGAGCGCGGCGGGCTGGCCGTCGCCGGTGATGAGCTGGAACTGGTCCTCGGTGCCGTACCGCACCGTGCCGAGGTCGCCGACCCGGACCGGGCGGCCCGCCGCCTCGCGCACCACCAGCGCCGCCACCGCGGCCGGGGTCGCCGCGAGCCCCGAGACGATGACGCTGGACTGCCGGTAGTTCCGGTCCACCCGGCCGGCGGCGACGATCACGTTGGACCGGGCGATCGCCGTCGCCACCTCGTCGAGCCCGATATGCGAGGCGACGAGCCGCTCCGGATCGAGCACCACCGACACCTCGCGCACCAGGCCGCCCTGGATCTCGACCTCGCCGACCTCAGGCAGCCGGGCCAGGCGCGGGCGGATCTGGAACTGCGCGATGTCGCGGAGGAGCACCGGGTCGGCGCCGCGGAGCTCGTACTGGATGATCGGGAACACCGACGGCGTGAGCCGCTCGGCCGTCACCTCGATGCCGGGCGGGAGCGAGGGCTCGAGCGCCGCCAGGCGGCCCTGCACCTGGGTGAGCGCGTACTGCATGTCGGCGTCGGGGCGGAAGTCGAGCGAGATCTCACTGGCGCCCCGGACCGTGCGCGAGCGGATCTTGCGCAGGCCGATGACCCCGCCCATCGCCTCCTCGATCGGGCGGGTGACGGCGACGATCATGTCCTGCGGCTCGAAGGTGCCCTGGCGGGCCACCACGACCACCCGGGGGTAGGTGACCTCGGGGTAGATCCCGGCCGGCAGGGTGAACAGCGCGACGATGCCGCCCAGCGTGAGCAGCGCGAGCGAGAGGTAGACCGCCGCGCGGTGGCGCTCGATGAGCGCGGCGACCCTCATTCCGCGGCCGGTCCGGGGACGACCCGCATCCCGTCCGCGAGGCCGGCGGCGCCGGCGGTGACCACGCGTTCGTCGGCCTTGAGCTGGCCGGTCACCGCCACCCGCGCGCCGGCGTGGACCGTCACGGTCACGGGGCGGGCGTGGGCCACCGAGTCGGCGCCCACCACGAACACCGTCGTGCGGTCACCCACGATGACGACGGCGGCGGCCGGGACCACGAGCGCGCCGCGGATGAGTCCGACCTCGACGGTCGCGGTGGCGCCGGTACCGACGCGGATCCGTTCGCCCGGGTTCGGCATCCGGACCACGATGCGGCCGGCGTTGGTCACCGAGTCCACCCCCGGCGCGACCGCGAAGACCCTGGCGGCGTGCCGGGCCGAGTCGCCCTCGGCCACGACCCAGGCCGCCTGTCCCTTCCGGATCCGCGGGAGGTGATCGGCCGGGACCGGCACCACGAGGTCGAGCGTGTCGGCGTCCATCACCTGCACCAGCGGGGCGCCGGCGTCCACCCGCTCGCCAGGCTGGACCATCACCCGGTCCACGTCACCTTCGATGGGGCTCAGCACCCGCGTCCGCGCGAGCAGCCGGGCCGCGGCGTCGGCCGCCGCCCGCGCGGTCGTGGCGGCGTTGTCGGCCTCCTCGACCTGGCGCGCCGAGGCGATCCCCTGCGCCAGCAGCGCGTGCTGGCGCTTCGACTCGCGTTCCGCCACGTCCGCCGCCGCGGCGGTCGAGCGGGCCTCGGCGGTGAGTTCCGGCACGTCGAGCTCCACCAGCGTATCGCCCGCCTGCACTTCGGCGCCGACCTGCGTGCGCACGCGATGCACCACGCCCGCGCTCGGCGCGGCCAGGAGCGCGCTCGAACCCGGGGTGGCGTCGAGCCGTCCGGTCAACGAGAGCACGTCGGAAATGGTGTCCTGGCGGATGGGGGCCAGCGCGACCGCGACGGCCGTGGGGCCCGCGGGGGCGTTGCCGCCCTCGTCGTCGTCGCCCCCGCCGCCCTTGTGGCAGCCGGCGACCAGGGAGACTGCGAGCGCGGGAAGGAGCCAGGAGCGGAGCGGCATCAGTCGGTCCTGCCGGTGAGGGCGTTCCATTCGGCGCGCGCGTCCTGGTACGCCACCAGGTCGCGCACGAGCGTGAGGGCCGCGTCGCGTTCACCGCGCATCGCGTCGAAGACCGGCAGGATGCTGGTCTCGCCGGCGCGATAGGCGGCGATCGCGCGGTCCCGAAGGGTCCGTGCGGCGGGGTAGAGGGAGTCGCGGTCGAAGCGCGCCCGGCCCGCCGCGCCGGTCAGGCGGACCAGCCGCTCCGCCACCGCGCGGGCGCCCTCCAGCCGCGCCTCGGCGGCCGCGGCGGCGTCGATCCGGGCCCGGGCGCGGGCGGCCGCCGCCGCGCCACCGCCGGGGTTCCAGATCGGGAGCGGGATCGCGAGTCCGATGACGCTGGTGGTGCCAAGCGTCGGCTCGGTCGGGTCGTTCCACTCGGCGCCCGCCTGGAGGTCGGGGAGCGGGAGCTGGCCAAGGTTGGCCGAGCGGGCCAGCGCGGCGGAGGCCGCCGAGTCGGCGAGGGCGCCCTGGACGGCGGGGAGCTCGTCGGGGGCGGGGGCTGTCGGCAGCGGGTCGTCGAGGCCGTCCTCGAGCGCGCCGACGGGGGTGAGGTCGGTCGTCTCCGGGGCGCCGACGCTGCGGGCCAGGGCGGCGGCCGCGACGCGCTCGTCCTCCCGCGCCTGCGACACCGCGTAGCGGGCCCGGGCGGCCTCCTGGGCCACCTGGTCGCGCTCGAGCTCGGAGATCTCGCCGGAGTGGAGGCGGAGGTCGGCCGCGCGGGCCAGCGAGTCGGCGAGC
>CAMLHU010000117.1 GCA_946479825.1 uncultured Gemmatimonadota bacterium | reverse complement strand
GATGCGCACCGGGATGAAGTTGTCCGTGCCCCCGGTGACCTTCACCGAGTGGTACCGGCCCTCGAGGAAGATCCCGATGCCGCTCGGAAGCTTGTAATCGAGCCCGGCGCCGACGTTAAAGCCGAACTTGGTCTCCGACGTCGAACCGGAGGCGCTGGAGCCCGCATTGTACATCCCGATACCGCCGATCAGGTACGGCGCGAGCATCCCCGCCGTCTTGATGTCGTAGACGACGTTGGCGGTGCCGGAGAAGAAGTGGATGTTGTCGGTGGACGGAGCCTTGATGCTGAACCGATCGTAGGCCGCCTCGATCCGGAACCCGATGGGCATCGAGGCCGGATGGAAGTTGGCGCCGATCGCCGCACCGTAGCCCGTCTTCACCGCGTTCCCGAGATCGCCACTCGGCAGGGCGAGCCCGGCCCCGACGTTCCACGTCACCTGCGCCTGCGCTGGGGCCGCCACGACCGCCAGGCCCAACGCGACCGCGACCATCTTGGCGAACCGATGCATGTGCCGATCTCCTGAGTGCAAGGGGGTTACACGCTCAGCAGCGGGGCACACGGGTCGGACGACGCCGTTCCCACCGCCGGCCTGCCGCAAAGTCAGGCGGTGTAACAGTATGGTATCAGGGCGATTTCATCAATTGTGAAGAAGAAATCATTAAAGAGGATGGTGCAATCTGATGCTCGGGGCGGGGATCGAACCCGCACGGGGATTGCTCCCCCGCAGATTTTAAGTCTGCTGCGGCTGCCAGTTACGCCACCCGAGCGCCCTGCCCTTTCTCCGCCAGCCCGAAGCTAACGCCGCACCCGCTCGGTGCGCACGCCGGCCGAGGCCGGGGTCTCCCAGACCTCCGGGACCCGGCCGGTCTCGCGCCGGAAGCCGTCCTGCACCTCCGCCACCACCCGCGGGGCGCGCGCGGCCGGGATGAGTGCGATGACCGCCCCGCCCCACCCCGCTCCGGTGAGCCGAGCCCCCCAGGCCCCGTGCCGGGCCGCGAGATCCACCAGCAGGTCGGCTTCCTGGCACGAGGACTCGTAGTCGTCCCGGAGCGACCGGTGCCCTTCGAACAGCAGCTCGCCCACCGCCGAGAGCTCGCCGCGGGCCAGGGCATCGGCCGCGGCCCGGGTGCGGGCGGTCTCGGTGACGACGTGACGCACCCGGCGGCCGTGTCCCGGAGGCAGGGCCGCGAGGGCGCGCGGCAGGTCGGCGGGCGGCAGGTCGGCGAGCGACCGGACGGCAAGCCGCGCGTCGGCCAGCATCCGCAGGGCGTCCTCGCACTCGTGGCGGCGGCGGTTGAGTTCCCCTCCCGCCAGCCGGTGGGTGACGCCGGTCTCGAACACCCAGACCCGCGCGCGGAACGGCACCATCCGCCGGACGCCGGTCGCGGTCTCGAAGAGCATCGCGCGTTCGCGGACGGCGAACGCCGCGATGGTCTGGTCCATCCGGCCGCAGCGCACGCCGACCTCGTCGTGCTCCGCCTCGTACGCCACCTCCGCGAGCTCGGCCGGGCCGAGCCGCACGCCGGCCAGCGCGGCGAGGGCGCGGGCCGCGGCGACGGTGAGCGCGGCGGACGACGAGAGCCCGGCGCCGACCGGCACGGTGGACGCCACGGCGAGCGCGGCGCCGGGCGGGGCCGCACCGCGCCGGCCGAGCACGCGAACGACGCCGGCGAGGTAGTCGGTCCAGCCGCCGGTGCGCGCGTTCCCGGGCTCGAACCGGTCCACGACGCCGTCGCGCGCGGACACGGCCTCGAAGCCGCGCGCGCGCCCCGCCACCACCACGGTGCGGCGCGCGATCGCCACCGGGAGCACCGGGCCCCCGTTATAATCCGTGTGTTCACCGATCAGGTTGACGCGCCCCGGCGCCGAGGCGGCCGTGCGCGGCGCGCCGCGGAAGGTGCGGGCGTACAACTCGTGGGCGATCCGGGTCGCGGAGGGTGCGTGCGGCACGTCCGGTGGGGATTGGGGTTGGCCATCTTCGCGTGGACCGCTCCGGCGTCGGCGCAATTGCCGCCGATCGGCGTGCCACGCGGCATGGTGCGCTTCGACCTGGGCGGCGGCTTCAGCAGCGCCGACAGCCGGTACCTGCACGGCGTCGAACAGGACTACGGCGCCGACTGGAGCGGGACGCTCGGCACCACGGCGCTCCCCGCCCTGGCCGGCGCCGAGGCGCAGATCCGCCAGCTCACCGGCAACGGAAGCTACCGCCTGAGCCTCGGCCGGTCGAGCGTGCTCGCCACCTACCAGGAAGGGCGCACCGTCCTCGGCCTCTCCTTCGGGCTCACCAACGCCATCACCATCTTCGGCGACGTGCCGATCGTGCGGGTGCGTACGCAGGAGGTGCTGCGCCACGATTCCGCCGGCGCCAACGCCGGCTTCAACCCCGCCGACCCTACCTTCGGCACCGGCGCGGGCCAGCAGGCGGCCGTGACCTTCTTCGGCCAGTTCAACGCCGCGCTCACCACCCTGCAGGACAACATCGCCAACGGCACCTACGACGCCGACCCGGCCAAGAAGGCGCTGGCCCAGCAGACCCTCGCCGACGGGACGGCGCTGCGAGACGGGCTCTACGGCCTCATCTCCGACCCGTCCACCGCGTCACCGGTGCTCCCGATCGCGAACAGCGCCGAGGGGCTCGCCATCCTGGGCCGGGTGACCTCGCTCGAGGCGACGCTCAGCAATTCGCTCGGCGTCTCCGGCTTCAGCACCGTGCCCGACCTCCCTGCCCAGCGCTTCGACTCCGCCAACTTCGACGACCTGCTCACCAACCCGTTCGGGCCGGTGGGCGGCCTGCTCTTCGACGGGCTGGTCCGCAACCGCCAGGGCGACGCCGAGCTCGGCACCACCGTCACCCTGCTCGACCGGTGGCACGACGACGGACGCCCGGGGCTACGGATCGCCGCCACTGCGCTCGTTCGCCTGCCGACGGGGATCGTCCCCGACCCGGCGGTGCTGTTCGACCGCGGCACCGGCGACGGCCAGACCGACCTCGAGTTCCACCTTGCCACCGACCTGACGGCCGGCCGGCTCGGGGCGCGGATCTCGGCGATGTACAACGACCAGCGCCCGGGGACGGTGGAGCGGCGGGTGACCGCGCCGTGGGCGCCGATCGCCTGGGCCTCCACGACCGCCGCGATGCGGTGGGATCCGGGGAACGTGCTGTCCGTGAGCGTCGAGCCGTTCTTCCGCCTGGCCGACGGATTCGCGCTCACCGCCGGTGCGACCTACTGGCACCACGGGACCGACCAGTACGCCTACGCCACGCCGGCCGCCCCGGGTGCGCCGTCGGCCGACCTGCTCGCGCTCGACACCGACGCCAGCGCGACGCTGCTCCGCGGCGGCGTGCTCTTCGCGAGCACCGGGGCGCGGGGCGGCAAGGGACTTCCGGTCGAAGCGCGGTGGACCTACGAGATGGTCGCGTCGGCGTCGGGGGGGCGGGTGGACAAGACCCGGCACACGGCGATCGAGTTCAGGATGTACTGGAAGGTGTTTGGACGGTGAACGGTGAACGGTAAACGGGAAACGGGGAGCGGTGAGCGGTCAGAGGGGGGACCGCGTTCCCCGCTTTCTGCTCCGCGCTCACTGCTTCCCGCTCACCGCTAACTGCTCACCGCTCACCGTTCTCCGCGCCCCTCACTTCCTCCCCACCACTCCCCCGAGCAGCGCGCCGGCGTGCTTCCGCGCGGTCTCGGAATCCGCGTCGCCGAGCATCCGGGCGATCTCGGTGACCCGGTCCTCGCCGTGGATGACGGCGACGTCGCTGGTGGCGACCCCGCCCCGCGCGGCCTTGGAGACCACGAGGTGGCGGTCGGCGCAGGCGGCGATCTGCGGCAGGTGGGTGACCACCAGCACCTGATGCCGTTCCGCGACGCCGGTGAGCGCCTCGCCCACCTTGGCGCCGACCTCGCCGCCGATCCCCGCATCCACTTCGTCGAACACCAGCGTCGGCACGTCGTCGTGGCCGGCGAGGACGGTCTTGAGCGCGAGCATCAGCCGCGACAACTCGCCCCCCGAGGCGACCTTGGCGAGCGGCTTGGCGTCGTGACCCACGTTGAGCCGGACGTCGAACCGCACCACCTCGCGCCCGGCGCGGGTCGGGGCCGGCAGCGGGTCGAGCGCCACCTCCACCTTGCCGCCGGGGAGGCCGAGCCCGGGCAGGAGCCGGCTCACCGCGCGGGAGAGGCGCCCGGCGGCGTCCTTCCGGCGGGCGGTGAGCGCGTCGGCCGCGGCGGCGAGCGCCCCCTCGGCGGCGTCGCGCCGGGCGGCGATGGCCCGGAGATCGGTGTCGGCGGTGTCGAGCAGGTCGAGTTCGCGGGCGGCCTCGGCGCCGGCCGCGATGACCGCCTCGACGGTCGCGCCGTACTTCTGCGTCAGCCGGAAGAGGACGTCGCGCCGGCGTTCGATCTCGGCCAGGCGCTCCGGGTCCTCCTGCACGGTGTCGGCGTACGCGGCGGCGAGGCGCGCGAGCTCGGTCAGGTTGGCGTAGGCGGAGTCGAGGAGCTCGCGCCAGGGGGCGGCGTCGGGATCCTGCTTTTCGAGCCCCGCGAGGGCGCGGTCGGCCTCGCCGAGGAGGCCGAGCGCACCGCCGTCGTCGCCGTCGAGCGCCACAGCGATCCTGCGTGCCTGGTCCACCAGCGCGCCGGCGTGTCCCAGGCGCCGGGCCTCGACCGCGAGCGCCTCGTCCTCGCCGGGCTTGAGCCGGGCGTCCTGGATCTCCTGCACCACGTGGCGGAGGTAGTCGGCCCGGCGCCGCACTTCGTCGCGCCGGCCGGCGAGCTCCCCTTCCTCGCGTCGCAGGGTCTCGACCGTCTCCCACGCCTCGGCCATCACCTGCCGCTCGGCTGACGCGCCGGCGTAGGCGTCGAGACTGTCACGCTGGGCGTCGGCGCGGAGGAGCGACTGGGTCTCGTGCTGGCCGTGCAGGTCCACGAGCGACCGGCCGAGCTCGGCCAGGACCGCGAGCGTGGTGGGGCTGCCGTTCACCCACGCGCGCGAGCGGCCTTCGGCGGAGATCTCGCGGCGGATGACGACGCGCCCGTCCTCGACGTCGAGCCCCAGCTCCTCGATCCGGCGCCGGTGACCGGCGTCGGGGACGTCGAAGGCCCCCTCCACCACGGCGCGCCCGGCGCCGGGACGGACGAGGCCGCTGTCGGCGCGTTCGCCGAGGAGGAGGGCCAGGGCGTCCACCAGCATCGACTTCCCCGCCCCGGTCTCGCCGGTGAGGACGTTGAGGCCGGGGCCGAGCTGGAGGGCGACGTCGGCGATGGTGGCGAGGTCGCGGACGCGGAGCTCGGCGATCACCGGGGGCGCTCGCGGTCGAGGAGGTCGCCCCAGTGGAGCTTGCGGCGCATCAGGCTGAAGAACCCGGCCTCGGGACCGAGCCGGACGAGGCGGACCGGGTGGTCGGCGCGGCGGACGTGGACCCGGTCGCCGGCGGTGAGCGTGGTGCCGACCTGGCCGTCGAAGGAGACGAGGAGGTCGTCGGCCCAGGGGGCGATCGGCTCGATCACCACCTGGCTCATCGCGTGCACCACGAGCGGCCGGACCGCGAGGGTGTGGGCGCAGATGGGGGTCACGACGAGCGCCTCGACCCCGGGGACCACCACCGGCCCGCCGGCGGAGAGCGAGTAGGCCGTCGAGCCGGTCGGCGTCGCCACGATCAGGCCGTCGGCGCTGTAGGGGCCGACCTCTTCCTCGCCGATGTGGACGCGGAGCCGGATGACGCGGGCGACGCCGCCCTTGTGGACCACCACGTCGTTGAGCGCCGGGGTGACGGCGCGTTCGGTGCCGTCCCGACCGACGATCGCGGCGCGGAGCGCCTGGCGGCGCTCGATGGCGTAGTGCCCGCCGGCGATGGCGTCGAGGGAGGGGACGAGCGAATCGCGAGCGGCGGCGGTGAGGAACCCGACCCGGCCCAGGTTGATGCCGAGGATGCAGGTGTCGCGGCCGTCCAGGAGGCGGGCGCCGCGGAGGAGGGTGCCGTCGCCGCCGAAGGTCAGGAGGAAGTCGAGCGGGACGCCGGTGAGGGGCGCCACCGGGCCGGGCCAGAGGGTCTCGAGGCCGGGTTCCGCGAACAGCGTCATCCCCCGCCGCGGCGCTTCGCGGACGAGCACCTCGAGGAGGGGAGTGAGGTCGCCGTAGCGGGGGTTGCCGACGACGCCGACGTTCATCGGGCCTCGACGCCCTCCTCGCGGCGGAGCGCCGTGATCCGGCGGGCGATCCCGTCCGCCGTGAGCCCGAAGGCCTCGAGCTGCTCGGCGCGGGGCGCCTGTTCCTGGAGACGGTCCGGGACGCCGAGCGGCACCACGCGGACCTCCGGGCGGGTGGTCTGGAGCGCGGCGGCGAGCGCGGCGCCGAAACCGTTGACGACCGTCCCTTCCTCGACCGTGACGAGGGTCCGGTGTCGCTGCACCAGGGTCTCGAGCATCGCCTTGTCGAAGGGCTTGAGGAACCGCGCGTTCACCACCGTGCAGTTCACCCCGTCGGCGGCGAGCTTCTCGGCCGCGGCGACCGCCGGGAGCACCATCGTGCCGACGGCGAGGATGGCGATGTCCTTCCCTTCCCGCAGCAGCTCCCAGGTGCCGTACGCGACCGGCGGGATCTGGTCCACCGCCTTCGGGTCGGCGGGGGCCTTGTCGCGGGGGTAGCGAGTGGAGAACGGGCCGTCGTGCTGCAGCGCGCACTTGAGGAGGCCGACGAGTTCGTCGCCGTCCTTGGGCGCCGTCACGGTCATCTCCGGCACCGCCAGCATATAGGCGATGTCGTAGAGCCCCATATGGGTGT
>CAMLHU010000116.1 GCA_946479825.1 uncultured Gemmatimonadota bacterium | reverse complement strand
CGACGCCCTCGGCGACCTGGGCCGCACCGGCGCCGCGGCGCTTTCGGCACTCACGGCCAGCACGCCGCTCTCCGGCGCCGCCCGCGACTCGGCGATGTCGGTGCTCCGCGACGCGGAGAAGCCGCAGGGGATGCTGCGGGTGGTGGTGGGGGGAGGGGTGGGGGGATTGTTGGGGCGGTAAGCGGTGAGCGGTAAGCGGTGAGAGGGTCGTAGCGGGTGGCCTGCGGCCGCCCGCGTGGCAGAGCGTGGGACGACTCCGCCCTCGGGACATTCGGGGGCTCACGCCCCCGCTCGGCCGATCGCCCTCACGGGCTCGGAATGCCGTTGGACGTGGGGCGCCCAGTCCGTCAGGACGCCCGACGCCGAGAGGGGGCGTAAGCCCCCGGGTGCGGGCTCGGGTTCTCGCCGAGCGACTTCGTAGGTCGTCGGTCTCGACGACGCCGCCCTCGGGAGATTCGGGGGCTCACGCCCCCGCTCGGCCGATCGCCCTCACGGGCTCGGAATTCCGTTGGACGTGGGGCGCCCAGTCCGTCAGGACGACAGGCCGAGAGGGGGCGTAAGCCCCCGGGTACGGGCTCAAGCTCTCGCTGCGCGACTTCGTAGGTCGTCGGTCTCGACGACGCCGCCCTCGGGACATTCGGGGGCTCACGCCCCCGCTCGGCCGATCGCCCTCACGGGCTCGGAATGCCGTTGGACGTGGGGCGCCCAGTCCGTCAGGACGCCCGACGCCGAGAGGGGGCGTCAGCCCCCGGGGACCAAGGACGAGCCCACCCGCCACCTACCACGTGCCACCTGCCACTTGTCACCTGCCACCCGCCACGAGTCCCCATGCTGCGACACCTCGCCCTCGCCACCGCGCTCCTCCTCGCCGCCTGCGGGCCCTCCACCGGCGCGCGCCCGGAGTCGGAGCTGCCCGGCCGGCTTCCCACCGGCCAGCGCCTCGATCCCGCCGGCCTCACGCGGCCCGTCGGCCAGATGCCGCTCGGCATCGCCCTCGCCCCCGACGGGCGCCACGTCGCGCTCCTGCTGAGCGGCTACCGCGAACAGGGACTCCAGATCATCGACCGCGCGGGCACCGTCACCCAGACGATCCCGCAGGTGGCGGCGTTCGTCGGACTCGCCTTTGCGCCGGACGGCCGGTCGCTCTACGCCTCCGGCGGCAACCTCGACCTCATCTACCGCTACACCTGGACCGGCGACAGCGCGATCCTCGCCGATTCGATCGTTCTCGGCCCGCGCGACCGCGGCGGCAACGCGACGCACTACCCCGCCGGGATCGCCGTCTCTCCCGACGGCGCCACGATGTACGTCGCGGAAGACCTGGCCGACTCGCTCGCCGTCGTGGACCTCGCAAGCAAGAAGGTGGTCCAGCGCCTGCACCTGGATCGGTATCCGTACGCCGTCGTGGCGTCGCCGGACGGAATGGTCTTCGCCTCGTCGTGGAACGCCGACTCGGTGGCGGCCTTCCGGCGCGGCGGCGACGGCCGGCTCACGCCGGTCGGGAAGGCGCCGGCGGGCCGCCACGCATCGGCGCTCGCGCTCGATCGTGCCGGCACCCGGCTCTTCGCCGCATCGGGAAGCACCGACCGGGTGACCGTCATCAACACGCAGACGCTGGCGCCGGTGGCGGTGCTCCGCGACACCGTGCCGAGCGGGGTGCAAGAAGGGGCGACGCCGAACGCGCTCGCGCTCAGCGCCGACGGCAGCCGCCTCTTCGCCGCCGAAGGAGACGCCAACGCCGTCGCCGTGTTCGACCTTTCGACCGACGCCTTCGTCGGGCGGATCCCGACGGCGTGGTATCCGGTCTCGCTCGTCGCCGCGGGCGACACGCTCATCGTCGCGAGCGGGAAGGGGATGGGCACGGCACCCGATCCGCAGGGGCCGATCCCGGGTGTCGCCCGGATCCGCACCGGTCCCAAGGCCGATCGCCAGTACACCCTGAGCCAGCTGGAAGGGGCGGTGTCGATCGTGCCGCTCACCGCCGCGCCGCTCGACGCGCTGACACGGCGGGTGTACGCGGCCAACGGATGGGATGGCACCGCGCCGGCCCGGCGATACCCGCCCTTCCGGCACGTGATCTACGTCCTGCGCGAGAATCGCACCTACGACCAGATCCTGGGCGACCTCCCCAAGGCCGACGGCGACTCGTCGCTGGTCTTCTTCGGCCGCCAGGTGACGCCGAACGCGCACGCGCTGGCGGAGCGGTTCGGCATTTTCGACCGGTTCTTCGTGAACGCGGAAGTGAGCGGCGACGGACACAACTGGTCGATGGGCGCCTACGCGACCGACTACGTGCAGAAGTCGGTGCCGGTGAGCTACTCCAGCCACGGCGGGCGGAGCTACGACTACGAGGGGACCAACCGCGACTCGCTCCCCGAGGACGACGTCGCCGCGCCGGCGCAAGGCTATCTCTGGGACCTGGCGGCGCGGTCGGGGATCTCGTTCCAGAACTTCGGCGAGCGGGTGGCAGACCGGGAAGAGGAAGGCCGGAAGGTGTACATCGGCTCGGGGGCGTTCCTCTCGAAGCATACGGCGCCGGAATATCCCGGATTCGATATGGGGATCCCCGACCAGCACCGCGCCGACCTGTTCCTGGCGCACCTGGCCGAATGGGCCAAGGCCGATTCGATGCCGGCGCTGGTGACGATCCTCCTGCCCCGCGACCACACCGCCGGCGGTTCCGCGGGCTCCAATACCCCGCGCGCGATGGTGGCCGACAACGACCTCGCGCTCGGCCGGATCGTCGAAGGGGTGTCGCGGAGCCCGTTCTGGAAGAACACCCTCATCGTGGTGCTCGAGGACGACGCCCAGGACGGCCCCGACCACGTGGACTCCCACCGCTCGCCGCTGTTCCTCATCTCGGCGTGGAACCGGCCCGGGGTGTATCACCGGTTCACCAACACCACCGACGCCATCCGGACCATCGAGGACGTGCTCGGACTAGGTCACCTCTCGCAGTTCGACGGATTCGGCCGCCCGATCACCGAGATCTGGGCCGACCGACCCGACCTCAGGCCCTACACGGCCGAGCCCGCGCGGATCGACCTGGGCGAGCGGAACCCCGCGCACACCCGCGCCGCGCGCGAGTCAGCACGACTCGACCTCTCCGACGCCGACCGCGCGAACGAAGAGGTCTTCAATCACATCCTGTGGCGGATGATGAAGGGGGATTCGGTGCCGTATCCCGGGCCGACGCGTATGCCGGTGCTCGCGGTGCGGCTGTCTCAATAGACGTGGGACCACGGAGAGCACGGAGGTGCACGGAGTTACACGGAGAAACGCAAATGTTGTGGTCTCGCGGACGGGGCTCCGCCGACGATACCACTACAAATAGCTGTTCTCCGTGCCTCTCCGTGACACTCCGTGCCCTCCGTGGTCCCACTGTTTAGCGCACCATCGCCGCCGTGGAGTCGGGCGAGCCGTCGTTCGGCGCCGGGCGCACGTGGAGCAGCCGGGCGAGCAGGTCGTACACGTGGATGTTCTGGAACGCGCCGACCTCGACGCCCTGCTTGAAGTCGGGGCCCTTGGCGGCGAAGAACGCGCGCATCTCGGGAGCGGTGTTGTCGTAGCCGTGCTCGCCGCCGGCGCGGATCGGGCGCTTCGCGGCGAACGCGCGCGTGGTCACGTACCACCCCGGCTCGGCGATGGCGACGATGGCCGGGATGCGGGGATTCGAGTCGAAGTGGAACCGCGCCGGCACTTCCGACTTCCGGTACACGGCCAGGTGCGGGTTGGCGCCCTTGAGCCGGAGATAGACGCTGTCGGCGTAGCCGGCCTTCGGCGCGATGCGCGCCCCCGCGCCCGCCTCGACGACGGTCATCCACTCCTCTGGCACGTAGTCGTCGAGGTAGATCCCGCGGTCGGGGGTGATCGGCGCCATTCCGTGATCGGAAACGACGATCAGGTCCACCGAGTTGTCGAGTCCGAGCGAATCGATCCCCGCCATCAACTTGCCGACCTCGGCGTCCACCTCGGCGATCGCGGTATCCACCTGGGGTGACTCGGGGCCGTGCATATGGCCCTGGTGGTCGGGTTCGCTGAAATAGACGGCGATGAAGTCGGGCGCCGAGTCGCCCTTCATCGAGAGCCAGTCGAGCACCTGGTGCACCCGGGCGTCGAACGACACCCGGCCGTCGTAGTGTCGCCAGAACTCGGGCCGGGCGCCCCCCTGTCCCGCCTCGGACCCCGGCCAGAAGAACACCGCCGCGTGCTTCCCCTGCTTTTCCACCGTGGCCCAGATCGGTTCACCGCCCCACCAGCGGGGGTCGGCGTTGGCGGCGCTGTCGCCCAGCGAGAACCGGCCGAGCGTCGAGTCCTGGATCGTGTTGCCGACGATGCCGTGGTGCTCGGGGTAGAGCCCCGTCACGATGGCGTAGTGATTGGGGAAGGTGAGCGACGGGAACGACGGCTGCATCCACGCCGCGTGCACGCCCTCCTTGACGAGCTCGCGCAAGTGCGCTGCGCCGGGACGCTGGATGTAATCGGCCCGGAACCCGTCGAGCGAGACGAGGACCACCTTGTGGGCTGCCGCCGGCGCGGGCGTCTTCGGCGCCTGCGCCTGGGCGCCGCAGCCAGCGATCGCCGCGACGATGAGTGCCGAAACGCCCAACCGGATAGCGGACAGCGGATTGCGGATAGCGGACACCGGATAGCGGATGGCGCTGCGCATCACTCACTCCCCTGTATGATCACGAGCCGCTGCACCAGCAGGTCGAAGCGGCGGTGGAGGACGATCTGGCGGACCTCAGGAGATGGAATACGCGTCCGGAGGTCGTACCGCTGGGCGATGACCGTATGGCCGGCGGGGGGTGCGGCGTCGAGCCGGAGCGGCAGCGCCATCAGCTGGCCGCCCCGCACCAGCGAGTCGGTGGCGACGCTGTCGCGGGGGTCGTACGGCGCCACTTGCGAGTGCGGCACGTCGAACCGGTAGCGTTCGTGCCGCATCAGGAAGGTGGATGGGAAGAGGATCGTTCGGTTCCGGAGCGACTCGAGCCCGGGGGAGTTCGGCGTCGGGATGAACGGGCCGTCGAACGGGGCCAGCGCCAGGCCCAGCGCGAGCCACGCGCCCGCGATCGCGGCGGGGAGGCGCCAGCGCACCGCGCCGGCGGTGCCGAACACCGCGGCGAGCGCCATCACCACGAGCAGGCCGAAGAGGATCAGCTGCCAGGTGGCGTAGCGGATGTCGGGGACCGCGTGGGGGAGGCCGTTGGCGAGCCAGGCGAGTCCGCCGATCCCCGCGACCGCGAGGAGGCCCGAGAGTCGGAGGAACCAGCTCGGGATCCGTTCCCACCGGAGCGCCATCAGCACCGACAGCGCCGCCACGGTGGGGAGGATGTAGTTCTCCTGCCGCTGGCGCGGGGCGGTGTAGATGATCAGGAACGCGATGACGTAGCACCACAGGTCGCGTTCGGCAGGCGTGAGCGGCCCGTCGGGGTCCACCACCAGGCTCTCGGCCTGATAGCCGTCGCCCTCGTCCTTGCGGCGGAAGCGGCCGTCGGGGCCGCGGGCGTCGCCGGGGCGCCTGCGCCAGACGAAGAGCGTCATCACCACGAGGCCCAGGAGCGCGAAGGCGAGGAGCCCGAAGTTGGCGAAGTCGCCGAGCCAGATGGCGGTGATGGCCGAGTAGTGGCCCGTCACCAGCTCCTTGAGGTAGTTACCGTGCTCGAATTTCCCGATGTTCTCCCGGCCGATGAAGTCGTGGAGGATGCGGCCGGGGTAGGGATCGAGGATGAACCAGAGCGAGAAGACACAGAGCCCCGTCCCCGCCATCACCGCCAGGCGGCCGGTGTCCTGGCGCAGCGTGTCGAGGAGGCGCCACCCGCGCCGGCGCCACTGGATGAGGGCGAAGGCAGCGGTGACGGGGACGATCAGGAAGAACGACTTGTAGAGCGCGCCGACGCCGAGGGCCGCGCCGCAGGCCACCACCACGGGCCAGGAGAGTTCGCCGAAGCCGAGGAAGAGGACCAGCGGGAGGAAGAGCCAGAAGGTCTCGGGTTCGTTGGTGAGGAACGGGCGGCCGTACTGGAAGGCGGCGACGGTGCCGGTGTAGAGCAGCGCCGCGAGCCATCCCTTGGTGCGCGAGCCGCCGAGGTTCCGGGCCAGGAGGCCCACGAGGAACGCCGTGGCGGCCGTGTAGAGGACGACGGGGAAGCGGAGGGCCCAGAGGTTCCAGAACCGGCCCCAGTCGGTGCTGGCGATCCCCTGCCAGAAGAGGAGCGGGGGCTTGTAGTCGCAGATCCCCTGCTCACAGACGAGGGGGAGCAGCTTGCCCTGCTCCCCCGTCATCCGGGCGATCTGGATGTAGAGCTCCTCGTCGCCGATCTTGAGGATGTTGCGGCCGTCGAGGTGATAGAGGTACGCCGCGACGGTGAGGAGCAGCGCGATCGCGAGCCAGAGGGTGGGGCGGCCCGGGCTCGGGCCCCGATCGGCAGGCACGGCGGTTACTGCGGCTGCTTCCGGAAGAGGCCGTTGAGGTAGATGCCGAGCGGGAGGCAGACCAGGCCGCCGATGATCTGGCCGACGTGGTTGGTGGCCTCATAGGCGAAGGGCACGGTGCGCGTGGCCGACAGGGTCGCGAGGATCCCCATCACGAGGGCGACCGCGCCGCAGGCGGCGATCAGGAGTCCGAGGAAACGCATTGCAACGCTCCGGTTGGGCGGGAAACGAGGGGAAAGCTACGGCGGGAGGGGCGAGGAGCAAGTGGGCCCCCGACCCCCTCTCCACGTGCTTCTCCTCACCCCCCGACCCCCTACTTCCTCGCGGCCGACTCGCGCTTCGCGCTCGTGAGGGCCACTTCGGTCGCCACGTGCGTGGAGAGGGGGAGGAGCTTCATTGGCGTTCCCCTCTCCACGCTACTCCTCACC
>CAMLHU010000115.1 GCA_946479825.1 uncultured Gemmatimonadota bacterium | reverse complement strand
CCAGCCGGTGGATCGGCATGATCGGGAAGAGCTGGTCGATCGCCCAGCTGTCGGGCAGCGACTGGAACAGCGAGAAGTTGCAGAAGTAGCGGTCCACCAGCGTGGCGTCGATGTCGCCCTGGATGTCGCCGAAGGAGGAGCGGTCCTCCACCGTCGCCCGGGCCACCGCGTTCACGGTGCAGAGGTAGAGCTGCTCCGCGTCGGCCCGGTCCTGGAGCGAGAAGACCCCGCTCGCGAAGAGCTCCTGCGCCTTCTCCTTCGCGAAGGTGGCGTCGTGGAACGCCTCGACCATCCGCTCGGGGGAGCTCTCCAGCCCGTCGAGGTTGTCGCGCATGTCCTTGAGGAGCGGGTGCGCGTCGGGCCGGAGCGGCGGGAGCACCGGCTCGAGCTGCGACTCGACGTCGATCACGTTGACCAGCAGCAGCGAGTGGTGCGCGGTGATCGCGCGCCCCGACTCCGAGATCAGGTGCGGATGCGGCAACCCAAGCTGGCGGCACACCGTCCCGATGGTGTACACGACGTCGTTGGCGTATTCCCGCATGGTGTAGTTCATGCTGGCCGGGCGGATGGTCCGCGAGCCGTCGTAGTCCACGCCCAGCCCGCCGCCCACGTCCACGTGGGTCACGCCGAACCCGAGCTTGCGGAGCTCGGCGTAGAACCGCGCGACCTCCTCGAGCCCGGCCTTGATGAACCGGATGTCGGTGATCTGGCTCCCCAGGTGGAAGTGCACCAGCCGGAGCCAGTCCTTCTTCCCTTCGGCCTCGAGCCGGCCGAGGAAGCGGGTGAGCTGGGAGGCGCCGAGCCCGAACTTGCTCTTCTCCCCGCCGCTCTTGGCCCAGCGCCCCGACCCCTCGGTCGCGAGCTTGATCCGGACCCCGACGTTGGGCACCACGTCGAACTCCTGGGCCACGCGGAGCAGCGTGTCGAGCTCGTTGAGCTGCTCCACCACGATGAACACCTGGTGGCCCAGCTTCTGGCCCATCAGCGCCAGCCGGAGGAACTCCTCGTCCTTGTACCCGTTGCAGACGATCAGGTGGTCGGGGCTCTCGGAGATGCCGAGCACGGCCTGCAGCTCCGGCTTGGAGCCGCACTCGAGGCCGACGCCGAGCGGCGTGCCGAACTCCACGATCTCCTGCACCACGTGGCGCTGCTGGTTGACCTTGATCGGATAGACGGTGGCGTACGACCCCTCGTACCCGAACTCCTTGATGGCCTGGCGGAACTGGCCCGCCAGCATCTCGAGCCGCGACTTGAGGATGTCCGAGAACCGGAGCAGGAGCGGCAGCCGGATCCCCTGCGCCTCGAGGTCCATCGCCAGCTGGAAGAGGTCGAGCCCCCGCTTCGCGTTGCCGTCCGGGTGCACGGCGACGTGCCCGGCCGGGTTGACCCGGAAGTAGCCCAGGCCCCACCCGGCCACGTTGTAGAGCTTCTCGGAATCCCGGATGGTCCAAGAGGGGGCCGACGGCGCGGGCGCGGCCGGGGCGGGGGCGGGGACGGGGACGGCAGGCGCGGCGGCACCCGAAGCGGCGGCGGGTCCGGCCTTGGTGGTCGTGCTGATGGCTCTGCTCCAGCTGAGGTCGAGGGCTCAATAGTAGCGCCCGGCCCGGGCCCCCGAAAGCGGCCGGCGCCTCCGACTGGCACCCGGGCGCCCGCGCGGGGTATCCTCCACCCATGGGATGGTCCTTCCGGATCGGCCGCCTCTGGGGCACGGAGCTCAAGGTGCACGTCACCTTCCTGCTCCTGCTCGCCTATGTGGCCTACGTCGGGTACGCCGCCGGCGGAGGGGCCGCCGCGGTCGCGTCGGTCCTCTTCATCCTCGGCGTCTTCGCCTGCGTGGTGCTGCACGAGTTCGGCCACGCCCGGATGGCGGCGCGGTTCGGTATCCGGACCCCCGACATCATCCTGCTGCCCATCGGCGGCGTCGCCCGGCTGGAACGGGTCCCGGAGGATCCGCGCCAGGAGCTCCTGATCGCGGTCGCCGGACCGGCGGTGACGCTCGTGCTCGCGGCGCTGGCGTGGGTCGGCCTGCGCCTGACCCACGCGCCGCTCCCCGAGGCCGACGCCCCGGCCACCGCGACGACGTTCCTCGCGATGGTCTTCCAGGTGAACCTCTACCTCCTGCTGTTCAACCTGATCCCGGCGTTCCCGATGGACGGCGGCCGGGTCCTCCGCGCCCTCCTCGCGCGGCGCCTCGGCTTCCCCCGGGCCACCGTCATCGCCGCGCGGGTCGGCCGGTTCATCGCGGTCATCTTCGCGCTGGTCGGGCTCTTCGGGCTCCCCCCGGCCCACCAGCCCAACGGGATCCTGGTGCTCATCGCCCTCTTCGTGTGGCTCGGCGCCACGTCGGAGGCGAACGCGGTCGCGTTCCGGGCGGCCGGCACCGACCTCACCGCCGGGCAGGTGATGGTCAGCCGGTTCGACACCCTCCCCGCCTGGGCACCGCTCGAGCGCGCGGTCGAGCTCCTGCTCTCCACCGACCAGCGCGAGTTCCCGGTCCTCGACGCTGGCGGGCGCCTCGCCGGTATCCTCACCCGCGATCACCTGGTCCTGGGTCTCCATCGGTACGGCCCGTCGGCCGAGGTGAAACAGGTGATGTCCTCGCACGTCCCCGTGCTCACGCCGGCCGCCCCCTTCCCCGCCGCGCTCGAGGCGCTGCTCGCCTCCCGGCTTCCGGCCCTCCCCGTCGTGGACGCCAACGGCACGGTCGTCGGACTGTTCAGCAAGGACAACGTCGCCGACCTGCTGCTGGTCCGCCGTTCCCGCCCGAACTGACCGATGTCGCCAGACCCTTCCAGCCATCCGCGGCTCCACGTCGCGATCACTGGCGCTTCCGGACTCATCGGCCGGGCGCTCGGCGCATCGCTCTCGCGCGCCGGCCACCGGGTCACCCCGCTGGTCCGCGGCACCGCCGGCCCCGGCGAGGTGCGCTGGGATCCCGCCGCCGTCACCGACCTCTCGCCGCTCGGCCAGGTGGACGCCGTGGTGCACCTGGCGGGCGAGAACATCGCCGCGGGCCGCTGGACCGCCCGCCGGCGTTCGGCGATCCTCGTCAGCCGGCGCGACGGCACCGCGAACCTCGTCGCCTCCCTGCTCCGGATGCCGACTCCGCCCCGCACCATCGTGGCCGCGTCGGCGGTCGGGATCTACGGCGACCGGGGCGACGAGCCGCTCACCGAGGCGAGCCCCACCGGCACCGGGTTCCTCGCCGACGTCGGCCGCTCCTGGGAAGGCGCGACCGACCGCGCGGCGAACGCCGGGATCCGGGTGGTCCTGACCCGGTTCGGCATCGTGCTCACCCCCGACGGCGGTGCGCTCGCGCGCATGCTCCCCGCCTTCCGGGCGGGGATCGCCGGCCGCCTTGGTTCCGGCGGCCAGTGGATGAGCTGGGTCTCGCTCGACGACGTCGTCGGCGCGGTCGCCCACGCGCTCGCCGCCCCCGGGCTCCGCGGGCCCGTGAACGTCACGGCCCCGACGCCGGTGACCAACGCCGAATTCACGGCCGCGCTGGCGCGGACGCTGCACCGCCCGGCGCTGCTGCCCGTGCCGGCCATCGCCCTCCGCCTGCTGTTCGGCGCGCTCGCCGACGAGGCGCTCCTCGCCGGGCAGCGGGTCCTGCCGGAGGCGCTGCAGGCATCCGGCTATGCCTTCCGCGACCCGACGCTGGCCGGCGCGCTGGCGCGGCTGCTCGCCCGCGCCTGAGCTCCCGGCAGGTCCCTCTATATTTGCGCCATGCCCCGACCCGCGGTCGTCCTGTTGAGCGGCGGAATGGACTCCGCCACCACCCTCGCCATCGCGCGCGCCGACGGCTTCGATTGCCACGCGCTGAGCTTCCAGTACGGCCAGCGCCACGCGGTCGAGCTCGACTGCGCTCGCCGGGTGGCCGCGGCGCTGGGCGCCGCCGAGCAGCGGATCATCGCGCTCGACCCGGCCGCGTTCCGGGGCTCCGCGCTGACCGGCGGCGGCCCGGTCCCGAAGGATCGGAGCGACTCGGAGATCGGCCACGGCATCCCCAGCACCTACGTGCCGGCCCGCAACACCATCTTCCTCGCCTACGCGCTCGGCGTGGCCGAGCAGCTCGGCGCGGGCGACATCTTCATCGGCATCAACGCCCTCGACTACAGCGGGTACCCCGACTGCCGCCCCGAATTCCTCGAGGCGTTCCAGCGGATGGCGCGGCTCGCGACCCGCGCCGGCGTGGAAGGGACCGCGCCGGTCACCATCCACGCCCCGCTGCTCCAGCTGACCAAGCGCGAGATCATCGCCCGCGGCCTGGCGCTCGGCGTGGATTACGCCCTCACGCTCACCTGCTACGACCCGACCGCCGACGGCCGCGCCTGCGGCCACTGCGACGCCTGCCAGCTCCGCCTCCGCGGCTTCCGCGAGAACGGGATGGAAGACCCGGCGCGATATGTCGGGCGGGGGACGTAAGGGGCGGTGAGCGGTGAGCAGTAAGCGGTAAGCGGGGAGAACTCGAGCCCTCCCCGCTTACCGCTCACCGCTCACCGCTCACCGCTCACCGCTTACCTTCCAGCATGTCCTACTCCGTCAAGGAACTCTTCTACACCCTGCAGGGTGAGGGCGCGCAGGCGGGGACGCCCGCGGTCTTCTGCCGCTTCGCCGGGTGCAACCTCTGGACGGGGCGGGAGGCGGACCGGGCGACCGCCGTGTGCACCTTCTGCGACACCGACTTCGTGGGGACGGACGGGACCAACGGCGGGAAGTTCGCGACCCCGGCGGCGCTCGCCGAACGCGCTGCGCAGGTGTGGGACGGCGACGACCCGGTCCGCCGCGCCGCGCGCACGACCGGCGGCTCGGCGCTTGTGGTCTGCACCGGCGGCGAGCCGCTCCTGCAGCTGGACGAGGCGCTGATCGCGGCGTTCCACGCCACGGGATTCCGGGTCGCGGTGGAGACCAACGGGACTCAGGCAGCGCCGGCCGGGCTCGACTGGACCTGCGTGAGCCCCAAGGCCGACGCGCCACTCGTGCTGGCGGCGGGCGACGAGCTCAAGCTGGTGTATCCCCAGCCGCTGGCCCCGCCCGAGCGGTTCGAGTCGCTCGCGTTCCGCCACTTCTTCCTGCAGCCGATGGACGGCCCCGACCGCGAGCGCAACATCGAGCGCGCCGTGGCCTACTGCCTGGCCCATCCTCGCTGGCGGCTCAGCCTCCAGACCCACAAGCTCCTCGGACTCCCGTGACCGCCTCCTCGCGCGGCTATTCCGACGTGGTCTCCCACGCGCTGGCCTACGCCGCCAAGCAGTTTGCGGCGGCCGGCCCGCTGCCGGCGTCCGTACAGGCGCGCCCCGCCGGGCTCGCGCTCATCCTGGCCCGGTACGCCTGCGACGAGGCGACGATCGCCGCCGCGATCCTGCACGAGGTCATCGCGCTCGCCGCGCCCGACGCGCGCGACGACGCCGCCCGCCGGATCGGCGACAAGTTCGGCCCGGTCATCCTGGCCATCGCCCGGGCCGCGGTCGAGCCGGACCTGACCCCGGACGGAGGCCTCCGCCGCACCTGGGCCACCGAGCGGGTGGACCTGCTGGCCCACCTCGGCACCCTCGAGCCGCGCACCCTCTCCATCCGCGCCGCGGAGGAGATCCTGGCCTGCGGCAGTGCGCTCGCGGACGTGCGCCGGCTCGGCAGGGAGTACCTGCCGACGGTCGCCACGGCACCCGGCGAACAGTTGGTGTGGTGGTATCGCGCGGTCGCGGAAGTGCTGGACCGCCACGAGGAATGGCCCCGGCGCGAGATGGTGGCCGAGCTCCGGCTGCTGACGGCGGAGCTCGCGGCGGAGGTCGGGGGCTGAAAGACAAAACCCCAGCGCGAACAGGTCGCGCCGGGGAGAAGGGCTTGTCAGGTTGATCACCCAGGCTGCAAGCCAAACCCCTGGGGCCCCGAAGGGCTATGTCGCGTCAGCTGTAACTCGGGGCGAATCCTAGCCCGATCGGGCCCGGAACGCAACCCCCTGCCCCGGTAACATCCGCGTAACTCCAAGCCAGTCCACAGGTTGAGTATATTAAGGATGCCCCGTCGGTCCGGTCCCGGATCGGCCGGGGATCACGTCATCCCGGAGCCCAGGCGCCCCGTGTCTCGCCCCCCGACGGCCACCCCGACCCCCCTCGCCATCCACGATCGGATCGAGGCGGCCCTTGGCGCGCGCTATCGGCTGGACACGCTGATCGCCTCGTCGCGCGAGCGGGTGCTCTACGCCGCGTACGACACCGTGCTCAACCGCCCGGTCTCCCTGCGGGTCAACTTCTACACCGACGACCAGATCCGCCGCTGGTTCCTCCGCGAGGCGGAGGCGCTCGGCCAGCTCGACCATCCGGCCATCCGCCACGCCTACGACGCCGGGATCGTGGGCGACGTCGCCTTCCGGGTCGGCAACTGGATCGAGGGCGAGAGCCTGCAGGAGGCGGTACAGCGCGGACCCCGGCCGATCCCGACGGTCCATTCCCTCGCCCGCGACCTGCTCTCGGCCCTCGAGCACGCGCACGCGCACGGCATCATCGTCCGGCGCATCGTCCCGGCGGCGGTGCTCCTCAACCTGGCCGGCCGCGGCGCCGTCACCGAGTTGCGGTTCTCGAGCTGGACGCTGCCGATGATCCCGCCCGACGAGCGGCCGAGCGGGACGGCGTTCATGGCCCCCGAGGTGCGCGACGGCCAGGTGGGCGACCAGGCCAGCGACGTCTACACCGTCGGCGCCATCCTCTATTACGCCCTCACCGGCGTCGAGCCGCCGCTCGATCCCGCGGAACTCCGCCGCCCGATGGAGCTGCGGCCCGCCACTCCGCGCGCCATCGAGCGGATCCTCCTCCGCGCGCTCCGGCCCGCCGCGGCCGACCGGTACCTCACTGCGTCGGAGATGCTCGAGGACTTCGCCTCCGACGCCGGGACCTTCG
>CAMLHU010000114.1 GCA_946479825.1 uncultured Gemmatimonadota bacterium | reverse complement strand
GATCGGGGGCCCGTCCATTTTCCGGGTTCGCGTCTTCGCCACCCCTCGCCCGCTCACGGCTTACCGCTTAGGCTGCCTGCCCCTCACTTCCCCACCCCCACCCACCACCCGTCCGCCTCAGCGAGCACCTGGACGTCGGCCCGCTCCGGGGCCGGCCCCGATCCCGCCATCCGCAGCCCGGGCAGCAGCACCCGCCGCGCCTCGCCCACCCAGCGGTCGTCCCCGCCATAGCCGCCGCCCAGCACCACGCCGCGGAGCGAAGCGCGCTTGAACGGAATGCGATCGGCGAGCAGCACGCTCACCGCGCGCGACTCGGTGACGCCGGCCGGCGCGTCAATGGCCGCGAAGTGCACCCCGGGATCGAGCCCGACCAGGTCGGGAAGCACCCCTGCCACGTCGCCCACCAGCGCCGCGTAGCCCCCGGGCCCGCTCAAACCGAGGAAGGCGTGGACGGCCTCCGCCCGGAGCGGCGGCGCCCCGGCCGGATGGGGCGCCTCGCCGAACCGGACGACGCCGTCGGCGATGCGGTACTCCGCCTGGCACACCGGACAGCCCAGCATCCCCGACCGGACGCCGCGGTCGTCCACGGCGTCAGGCAGCAGGACGAGGAAGGCCTCGTCGTGCTCGGCCGGGCAGCGGAGGTGGTCGGTCAGCTCGATGAACACGGGGAGGCGGCGCGGAGGAAACGCTCGGCCAGCTGCTCGAGGCGGTCGTCGCCGCGGCGGCGGGCCTCGGCCAGGATCCGTTCGACGTGGGGGACCAGGTCCGGCGACCCCCAGGGGTAGCCGGTGGCCTCCTCGGCGCCGATGGTGTCGGCCTGGTCGGCCCCGGCGAGGAGGGCGCGCGCGGCGGCCTCCGGGAATCCGGGGTCGTCGGACGGGGGGAGCGGGTAGCGATGCTCGGGGAGCGGTTCCCCCGCCGCATCGTCGTTCACGAAGGCGCGGGACATCGGCTCAGGGCTTGAAGACCACCCAGGCCAGCTTCCCTTCCACCACCGTGACCTTGCGGAACACCTTCTTGCCGTCGATCTCGGTGCCGAGGATGTAGGTCCCGGGCGGCACGTCGGAGATGGCGAAGTGCTCGTGGTAGAGCGGATGGCTGTGGTTCTTCGGGCCGTACGTCTCGATGTACTCGAACGGCGTCTCGATCGGGTCGGGCTTGATGAGCCCGTAGATCCGGGCCTGCGGCACCGCGTTCCCGGCGGTGTCCCAGACCTGGCCTGCGATGGCGCCGGTCTTGTCGAGCGGCTGGATCCAGAGCTCGGGGTTGGTGGTGTAGCTCGGATACCGGTTGAGCGAGTCCACGATGGCCTGCACCGAATCGGTCGGGCTGGCGTGGACTTCGAGGTGGATGTGGTCGTTGGTGGCGCGGCCGGTGTTGCCCACCCACGCGATCACGTCGCCCTGCTTGACGCGGTCGCCCACCTGCACGCCAAGCCGGGTGTTGTGGTAGTACACCGAGTAGATCCGCAGCTTCTTCGCCGGGCCGGGCGGTCCGTCCTCGGGCGACGTGGGGACCGAGCCGGTGACCGTCGAATCCATGAGGATGGCGACGGTGTTGGCCCCCGCCTCCGCCCGCCCCGAGTAGACCACGACGCCCGAGCCGATGGCGTGGACCGGAGTGCCGTCGGGGTTGTTGAACTCCACGCCCTGGTGCGGCTGGAACGTGCCCCCCATCGTCGAGCCGTAGCGGTAGGTCTGGTCGATGTAGGGATTGTCGACGACCGAGATCGGGCGCCCGAACCAGGTGGTGCGGAGCGCGAGCCCGGTGTCAGCGAGGGCGGCGGGGCGGTCGTAGCACGGCATCGTGTCGGCGGTGAAACGGAGGCCACAGGGGGTGCCGCGGACCAGGCGGCCGTTCACGAGCAGGCTGTTGACCGGCCGGAAGGGGATGAAGCCCGCCGGCGTGGCCGTCCAGCCGGAATCGCCGTGCTCCAGACGGAGGACGCCGCGGAGGGTGGAAAGCACCACGCCCCGGCGGTCGAGGCTGATCCGGCGCACGTATTCGTTCGGCAGGATGGCGAAGGCCGTATCGGCCGGCCCCTTGGCCAGCGGACCGGTGCCGTCCTCGATCGCCTGCCAATGCCCCCCGTCGTCGGTGGTGACCTGCACGCCGTCGGCGGTCGCGATGTACACCGTGTCGCCGCGGACGACGATCCCGTCGGGGGCGACGTACTGCCACTCAGGCCCGAGCTCGCGCAGCGTCCAGTTGCGCCAGGTGTGACCTCCGTCGAGGGAGAGTCCCCAGCCGTTGCCGACGGTGCCGTACCAGATCTCGCCGCGGGCGCCGAAAGCGATCGCGTTCACGAAGTCGAACGAGATCGAGCTGCCGGTCGTGTCGTGCCGGATCTGGCCCCACTTGGCGCCGTGCGGCGGGAGCACGAAGATCCCCTGGCCGTAGGTCCCGGCCCAGATCCCGCCCCAGTTGTCGCGCGCCAGCGCCAGCACGGGGACGCCCCAGCCGGTGGAATCGGGCAGCCGGGGCAGCCCCATGTCGACCGGGGCGTCGGCCCGCCGTGCCTCGCGCCGGGTCATGGTCCGGACCTGGGCGTGGGCGGTGGCGGTCACGAGGAGGGCCAGGGCGGCCGAGAGTGCTGTACGCTGCAACACCTTCATCGCATCGGCTCCATTCGGATCCATTCGATTCGTACCCGCGGCGGCCGGGTGGCGGCGAACACCACCGCCGCGGCCACGTCGTCCGCCTGCATCATCTGCGAGCGCTCCGGCAGCCGCTCGCGAGGGCCGCGTTCCACTCCGTCCCAGATCGGGGTGTCGGTCGGCCCCGGGGACACCAGGGTGCACCGCACGCCCGAGCCCGCATACTCCGCCGCGACCGCCTCGTGCATCCCGCGGACGCCGTACTTGCTCGCGCTGTACGCGGCGTTCCCGGGAAACCCGACGTGATCGGCGATGCTGCCGATGGTGACGTGGGTCCCCCGCCCCGCCTGCCGCATGGCGGGGAGGAACGCCCGGGCCACCGTGAACGCCCCGGTCAGGTTGAGCGCCACCTGCGCGGCAAAATCGGCCGCGGAGATCTCCTCGAACTTCCGGAGCAGGAAGCTTCCCGCGTTGTTGACCACGACCTCGGGGGTGCCAAGCTCGTCGAGGATGCGGCGGGCCACCCGGTCCACCGCAGCGGGGTCCGTCACGTCGCACGGGAAGTCGGCGGCGCCGGGCGCGACCGAGCGCGCCAGCCGTGCCACCCGGAACCCGGCCCCGGCGAGCGCGGTCGCGCAGGCCGCGCCGATCCCGCGCGAGGCGCCTGTGACCACCGCGAGCGGCGGGGTCACGTGAGCGGCCCGCCCCCCTGGACCAGGCGCAGGAACTCCTCGCGGGTCCGGGAGTCGTCGCGGAAGACACCGCGGAGGGCGCTGGTGACGGTCTTGCTGTTCTGCTTCTCCACGCCGCGCATCGCCATGCAGAGGTGGATCGCCTCGATCACCACCCCCACCCCCTGCGGGGCGAGCACGTCCATCACCGCGTCGGCCACCTGGTCGGTCAGGCGCTCCTGGACCTGGAGCCGGCGCGAGAACACCTCCACCAGCCGCGGGAGCTTCGAGAGCCCCACGATGCGTCCGTCGGGAATGTAGGCCACGTGGGCCCGCCCGAAGAACGGGAGCATATGGTGTTCGCAGAGCGAATAGAGCTCGATGTCGCGCACGAGGATCATGCTCTCGTGGCGCTCCTCGAACACCGCGTCGCCCACGACCTGCTCCACGGACATCTCGTAGCCCCGCGTGAGCCAGCGCAGCGCCGCCTCGACCCGCTCGGGCGTCTTCCGCAGTCCGTCGCGATCGGGGTCCTCGCCCAGCGCGTCGAGCATCGCCCGGACGTGTCGCTGGAAGTCGGTCTCAGCGGCCATCGTAGTCCACGAAGTTGCGGGGGGTCTCCCAGAGGCGGATGCGGAGGGCGAGGCCGGCCGGCACCAGGGGCCGGAGCACCCGCCACGCCACCACCGCGATGTTCTCCGCCGATGGGAGAAGGTCCCGGAACCACGCCACGTCGAGATTCAAGTTCCGGTGGTCGAGCCGGCTCACCAGGTGCTCCTCCGCGAGGGCCTTGAGCCGCCCGACGTCCATCACGTACCCGGTGTCCGGGTCGACCGGCCCCTCGACCGTGACCTCGAGCTCGTAGTTGTGCCCGTGCCAGTTCGGGTTGTTGCAGGGCCCGAAGGTCTCGGCGTTCCACGCGTCCGACTTGGCCGGGTTGTGGAGCCGGTGGGCGGCGTTGAAGTGGAGCCGCCGGGTCACGGCGCAGATGGGCATGGGATCCATTCCGGGGTGGCCGGGGGAAGATGCCCCCGCCGCCGGGACGGGCGCAATGGCGGAACGGAATGCGCCGGCCACGAGGACCGGCGCATCACGGGGGAGACCCCCGGAACATCCGAGCGAACGGCGATGGGAAGGGTTATTGAAGCCCGCTGGAAATGCTCGGCGCCCTCTCCGCTGCGTCTGTCTTCCCCCGGGGGGCGTGACATCGGCCGCAGAATGTGGGCCCATCAACGGACCTGTTGGCTCAATAAGTGAGCTCCCCACCGTCGTCCGTAACAGCTAAAATACGGCCCGGTACGCGGGCGGTCAACAACCTTGCGGGAGGCGATTGTGCCGCAGTCACTTACGTTGTCGCTGGCGATCGTGGCGCTGGTCGGGTGGATCATCCTCGCCTTCGTCGTCCAGGTGCCGAGCGGCCTGGTGCACCTGCTGCTCGCGGCGGGAGTCACCCTCCTGGTCCGGTGGATCGCCCTCCGGGACGCCCCACGGACGACCTGACGCCGCCCTACCGCCCGCCCCCGGTCCCGGTAACTTCCGTCGGATGACGCCCCCCTCGATCACCGCGCGGGACTCGGCCACCCTCGGCCTGGGCGCGATCCTGCTGATCGCGCTCCTCGCCGGCGTGCGCGAGGTCCTGACGCCGCCGGTCGTCTTCCTGCTCCTCGTCGCCACGCTCTGGCCGATCCGCGACCGCGCCGGCATCCGCGCCCTCCTCGTCGGCGCCGGCGTCCTCACCACGCTCTGGCTCCTCGAGGCGTACGGCGCCCTGCTCGGCCCGTTCGTCCTCGCCCTGGTGCTCGCCTACCTCCTCACCCCGGCGGTCGCCGCGGTCGAGCGGCGCGGGATCCGCCGGACCAGCGCGATCGCCCTCGTCCTGGTGCCGCTCGTCGCCGTCGTCGTCGGTCTCGTGGTGCTGGTCGCGCCCCAGGTGGCCGACCAGACGACCACCCTCGCCGACCGCGCCCCTCAGTTCGCCACCACGGTGCTCGGCTGGCTCGACGGCCTTCGCGCGCGCCTGTCCCAGTTCCCCCTGCTCACGTCGGGCCAGCGCGCCTGGCTCACCGGACTCGACGGCGAGCAGCTCGCCCAGCTGCTGCAGCAGCACACCGCCGAGATCCTCCGCACCCTCGGCGGGTGGGCGCTCGGACTGGTCCGGCAGGCGGGCACGCTGCTCGGCCTCGTCGGATACCTCGTGATCACCCCGGTCGTGCTGTACCACGGGATCCACGACTGGCCGCGCCTCACCGCCTTCCTCGGCGGACTCATCCCGCCGGCCCGGCGCGAGCAGGTCCACGCCTTCGTGGCCGAGTACGATCGCTCGCTCGGCCGCTACGTCCGCGGCGCGCTGATCGAGGCGGTCCTGATAGGGGTGCTCACCTTCCTCGGGCTCTCGATCGCGGCGGTCCCGAGCGCCCTGCTCCTCGGGGTCATCACCGGACTCGCCACGCTCATCCCCTACCTCGGCGTGGTCGTGGCGGCGGTGCTCTCGCTCGTGGTGGCGCTCACGATGGACGACCCGACGGCCGGGCTGCTGCGGGTGGCGATCGTGTTCGTCGTCGTCCATATCCTGGATGGGTCGGTCACGGGACCGCGGATCGTCGGGAATTCGGTCGGGATCCACCCGGTCTGGATCATGATCTCGCTGGCATTGAGCGGCGCGGTGTTCGGGTTCGTCGGGTTGCTGCTCGCAGTCCCGATCGCCGTCCTGGTCAAGCTCATCGGCACCAGGCTCCTCGCGGCCTACCGCGCCAGCACGCTTTTCGTCGCCCCCCAGGCCGACTGACCTCGTTCCGCCCCGGGTGCGCTGTGCGATGGCGACAGGGTCGGACGTCCCATTATGACACCTTGATCCTTGTTATCACGGAGATCTGATGCTCGCTGCGCTGCCGCTCGCCCTGGCACTCTCGCTCGCGCCCCAGGTCGCGACGAGCCTCGACAGCACTCGGGCGCCGCGCGCTGCGGCGATCGCCGTCACCCCGGTCCCGGCATCGCTCGTGCCGCCGGCGACGCCGGCCACCCAGCGCCCGCGTGCGGTCCGATACAGCGACCTCTACTACACCCGGCTCAAGATCCACCAGGTCGCGAGCTATGCGATCCTGCCGCTCTTCGCGGCCGAGTATGTGGTCGGGACCAGGCTCCAGCGCCAGGCAGCGACGGGGGACCACAGCCTCAAGGACCTGCACGGCACGATCACCGCCGGCGTGACCGGGCTCTTCGTGCTGAACACCGTGACTGGCGGGTGGAACCTGTGGGAGAGCCGCCACGACCCCAACGGCCGGACCCGGCGGTGGATCCATTCGGCCCTGATGCTCGTCGCCGACGCGGGGTTCGCCGCGACCGGCGCGGCGGCGCCGGACGACGACGCGCCGGCCGGCTCCCCCGGCACCAACGCCTCGACGCACCGGACCCTGGCGGAGATCTCGATGAGCGCGGCGCTGGCGAGCTGGGTGATGATGCTGGTCTGGAAGGACTGACCCGGCGGCGCTAAGAGGGTGCAAGAACCACCGGTATGGACGGCCCCGGCGGTTGACGCGCACGCCGGCGCGCGGCCACCCTTCGACCGCACGGGCGTGGGCCTTTGATGAAGGAGCACATATGGTCGGCCTGCTGACGGTCCTCACGGTGCTGGTCGCCGCGCCGGCCGACACGACGCCTCCCGCGGGCGCGCTGCCTCCGCCGGCGCCCGCCAGGATCGCGGTGACCCCGGTGCCGC
>CAMLHU010000113.1 GCA_946479825.1 uncultured Gemmatimonadota bacterium | reverse complement strand
TGATCCTTGTGGTCGACCAGCGCCGCGACGTTGACCGCGAGCGGCGTGCTCGGGGCGAGGCCGAGCCGCGACCGCGTACCGTACGGCGCCACTGCGCGCACGTCGTCGAGCGCGACGCCGTCGGGGACGACGCTGATGAGTCCGGGGGGCACGCCATCGGCCACGAGCACGCGGCGCACGCCCTCCGAGATCGCGACGATCTGGCGGGCCCGGGCCCAGCGCGCCGGGTGGCGCAGGTGGAAGTCCACGCGCCGGGTCACGACCACCGGCACGCGGCACCGTCGCGCGGCGACCAGTGCCAGCGACAGGGCGTGGGCGTCGTGGGCGTGGAGGACGGTGCCTGGGGCGGCGGCTCGCCACGTTGCCCAGAGCGCGCGGGGATCGACGCTCATCGTCCAGCGCGGCGTACCGGTCGGGATCCCGTCGGCGGCGAGGCGGCGGGCGAGCTCGCTGTCGCGTCCGGTGACGACCAGCTGGGCGACGCCGAGGTCGCGCAGGGCGCGCGCAAGGAGCCAGACCTGCTTCTGGCCGCCGCGCCACTCGCGGCCGGAGGCGACGTGGACGATCGTCGGCGTCAACGCGGGCCCCGCGTCGCGGCGGCGAGGAGTCGCCGGAGGTCGGCGAGGCTGAAGGGCTTGTGCAGGACGGGGCGGCGCTGGCGTTCGAGGAACGCGAGGGTGTCGCCGCGCACCGTGTCGCCGGTGCTGAACGCGGTCCGGGCCGCGAGGTCGGGGCGGTCCGACTCCAGCGACTCGAAGAACTCGCGGCCGCTCAGGCGCGGCATCCGCAGGTCGGTGATGATCAGGTCGGGGTCGGTGGCGCGGGCCCGTTCGAGCGCCTCGGCCCCGTCGCGCGCGGTGTCCACCACGTGGCCCCACCCTTCGAGGGTGGCGCGCATGTAATGCAGGATGTGCGGCTCGTCGTCCACCACCAGGATCCGCAGCGGGGACGTCGGCACCGGGAGCGCAGTCTCCGGCGCCTCGTCGGGCAGCGGCCGGCCGTCGCCCGGCAGTTCCACCGTGAACGTGGCGCCGGCGCCGGGCGACGTGACGACGGTGATCCGTCCGCCGTGCTCCTTCACGATGCCCTGGCTGATGGCGAGGCCGAGGCCGGTCCCGAGCCCCTCGGGCTTGGTGGTGAAGAAGGGTTCGAACGCCTGCGCGGCCACCTCGGGCGTCATCCCCGGGCCGTTGTCCACCACCTCGACCGCAGCACCGTCCGCCCACGGGCGCAGCCGGATGGTGATGGTCCCCGGGCGGCCGGTCGCGGTGATGGCCTGTGCCGCGTTGTTGGCGAGGTTGAGCAGCACCTGCTGGATGCGGGTCGCGTCGAGGTTGAGCTCCGGCAGGCCAGGTTCTGCGGTGAGGTGCAGCTCGATGCCGCTCGCCAGGAGCTGCGAGCGCAGCAGCCCGATCGTCTGCTCCACGAGCGGGCGCAGCGGCTGGCGCCGGCGCTCTGGTTCGTGCTTCCGCGCGAAGCGCAGGAGGTTCTTGACGATGGTCGAGGCGCGTTGCGCCTCCTGGTGGATGACGGCGAGCGGCTCCCTGAGGCCGGGCGGGACGTCGCCGGCCTCGGCGAGGAAGTCGGCGAACCCGACGACCGAGGTCAGCGGGTTGTTGAGCTCGTGGGCCACCCCGGCGAGGAGTTGACCGATCGCCGACATTTTCTCAGACTGTAGCAGCTGGTCCTGCAGGCGTCGGCGCTCGGTCTGGTCGTCGAGCACGAGCACCTGCTCGCCGCGGGTGGCGCCCGGGAGCGGGAAGGCCGTCGCGACGAACGTGCGGCCGGAGGCCTTGAGCTCGGCCTCTCGGCGCTGGTCGCCGGCGGAGAGCACCTCGCGGAGTCCCTCCGCCCACGCCGGCGGCACGAGGCTCAGCCAGGGCCAGCCGGGGAGCGCCGAGGGGGTGCTGCGCATCAGGCGGGCGAAGGCGCGGTTGGCGCCCTTCACCCGGCCGCGGGCGTCCACGATGCAGAGCGCCAGCGCCAGGGCGTCGGCCACCCGCTCCCAGGCCTCGGCCGACGGCATCCGGCCGTGCGCGGCGAGGACCGCCGCCGCCTGGGCCGCGAGGGCGTCGGCCAGCGCCGCCTCGGCTTCGGTCCACGGGCCCTCGGTCCGGCCGACCAGACTGGCGCCGAGTCGCTCCCGGGGCGTCGCGAGAGGGACGATAAGCAGTTCGGGGGCCGGGGCGTCGCCGGGCCCGAGGCCGAGCCGGGCGGCGGCGTCCTCTCCGCGGAGGCGCTGCGTCCCCCGTCGCAATGCGAGGGTCAGGAAGAGCGGATAGCGCTCGGCAGGACCCGGTTCGGCGTGCAAGGGCAGGCCGGCCTCGTAGTCTCCTTCGGTGAGCGCCACGGCCAGCGCGCTCGGCCCGAAGGCGGCGCGCAGCGCCCGGGCCAGGCACTCCACGACCGCGGGGGCGTCGGTGGCCCCCGCCAGCTCGCGGGCGAAGTCGGTGATCGGCCGGGTCGGATCCATCATCGGAGGTCCAGACGATGATCCAGGTGAACGTCCGTGCACGCCTGTCGGCCAGCGACCTGCAGCTGGTCCTCCTCCTGTTGAGCCGGGGTTCGGCCCGGCGCCGGGCGCAGCTCGAGCGCCGGCTGGCGGCGGAGGGGCCTGACGCGCTGCTCGACGCCCAGGAGCTGCCGGAGCGCCTGCTCGCCGTGCGGACCATCCTGGTCCCGTCGGAACCGCTCTTTCACTATGTGATGATCCGTCACGCCCTGCTGCGGGCGGGCGTGGACGACCGCGACGTCACCGATTACCTCGCGGCGATGGTCATCGCGTTCGGCCAGCGCGACCGGGCCTGGCGGGTGGACTGGCACGACGACCACGTGCATCGGTATCTCGTCGACATCGTCGCGGACCTCGAGGCGAGCCACGGCGAGCGGCGCTTCCGGGTGATGCTGCACCTCGGCGACTACGCCCTCTGGGTGGCGGGCCTCTTCCCGGCGTATGTGGCCGCGCGCCAGACCCGGGCCGGCGGGCCCACGCTCTCCTACTACGACGCCCTGGGCCGGCGCGGCTATGCGCTGGCCTCGGAGCACCAGCTGGCCGACCGGTACGGCCTCGAGCGGATCCTGCATTCGGCGGCGGATCATTTCACCGTGGTGCGGGGCGCGCTCAACGACCTGAGTGCGCGGGTGCTCTTCCCCGCGGCCTGACCCGACCGGACGCGGCGCGGACCAGCGCGCGAAAGAGTCCGAGGTCCGGCGCCCCATCCTCCGCCCAGAACGCCTCCGGGTGCCACTGGACGCCGACCAGCCAGCCGTCCGTCCCCTCGAACGCCTCGATCGTTCCGTCCGGCGCCGTGCCGGTGACCCGCAGGTCCGGCGCGAGGTCGCGCACGGCCTGATGGTGCAGGGAGTTCACCTCGAGCCGGGTGGCGGCGACCGCGCGGGCCACCGTGCTGTCGGGAGCGAGCGCCACCGGATGACTGCGCACCGTGCGGGGGCCGTCGATGTCATGGGCCACGGAGCCCGGGCGTTCGGATGGGAGGTCCTGCCAGAGCGTTCCGCCCAGCGCCACGTTGACCACCTGGCAGCCCCGGCAGATCGCGAGCGTCGGGAGCCGGCGACGGCAGGCGGCGGACGCGAGCGGCAGCTCGAAGGCGTCGCGCTCGGGAGCGACCTCACCGAGTCGGGGATGGGGCGCGGCACCGTATCGGGCGGGGTCCACGTCGGAGCCGCCCGAGAGGACGAGTCCGTCGAGGGTCGCGACGAGGTCGTCGATCCGGTCGGGATCGCCGATGGGCGGGAGCACGAGGGGCAGGCCGCCGGCATCTGACACCGCCCGGGCGTACGCCTGGTCGAGGTCGATCCGGATGGCGCCGGCGGCGGCGCGGAGCCGTGCCGTGATGCCGATGGCGGGCCGGGTCAATGGAGCACCGAGTCGGGGAACAGGGGGCAGCGGGGATCCTGGACGTGGGCCGGATCCATCCGGATGCCGATGAGCGGCACGGTCGTGTCCGCGATCGCGACGTGGCCGAGGATCGGCGCGCCGCGGACCATCGCGGCCTCGTAGACCAGGATCCCGAGGGGGCGTCCGCGCTGGTCGGCCACGACCACGCCGAACGAGGGCGAGAACTTCGCCGGACGCTGACCTTCGACGCCGACCATCCACCGATCCTGGTCGCGCCCGACCAGGGCGGGAAGGGCGGGGCCGGCCACAAGCCGGGCGACCATATGGCCGGGGAGCGAGTCGGGCGGGAGCGCCATCGTCTGGCCCGGGGTCGAGAACTCGCCGAGGACCGCCATCGGGCCGGCGAGCGCCGCGATACCGCACGCCGCGCTGCCCCCCTGCGGGCGCCCGCACGCGGTCGTCAGGAGCAGGAACACGAGGACACGACGCATACGGCCTCCCCGGGGTGGGACCGCTCAAACATAACCGCCGACGCGGGCGCTCGGCTTGACGGGTGGGCGCGGCCGGAACGACATTTGAACCCTCTCCGACCTGACCTCGTTCGCCCGGGCGGCTCCGTGGGCCTGTTCGACCGCATCCGCGACCAGCTGGACCAGCTCATCGCCCGGGGGACGGTACCCCCCTCGCCGCGTGAGACGGCGGCCGCCCTGGAGCAGGCGCTCGTGGACGCGCGGGTCGGGCTCGGCGACCTGCAGCGCGCCCGCGAGACGACCGAGCGCGAGCTCGCCGCGCAGCGACGACAGCTGGAGGACGCCGAGCGGCGGGGGGCGCTCGCCGCGGCGATCCCCGACCCGGAGACCGTCCGGGTCGCCGCGGAGTTCGCGGAGCGGCATCGGGAGCGGGTCGCAGTGCTCGAACGGAAGCTCGCGGTCCAGGCCGATGAAGTGGCGCTGGCCGAACGCGAGGCCGCCGACCTGGCCTCGCGCTGGCGACAGGCCCGGCAGGGACTCGGCCCGGACGGCCTCGCGCCCAGCGTCGAAGGGGCCTGGCGCGACCTGCAGGCGGCCGGCGGCGCGCACCCCGACACCGACCTCGACGGCGAGCTGCTCAAGACCACGGCCGATCGCGCGGCGCTCGAAGCGGCCGCCGAGGCACAGCTGGCACACCTGAAGAAGAAGATGGGCAAGTAGGTCGGCCGGCCGCGGTTCCCACGCGCCCCGACCCGCCGTTCGACGCCCACCGTTTCCTGCACCATCCGTTCGATCCCATCCCTGGAGCGCACCTTGGCTGCCCCACAGAGTACCGATACGGCCTTTTTCGGCCATCCGCGCGGGCTCTCGACGCTGTTCTTCACCGAGATGTGGGAACGGTTCTCCTTCTACGGCCTGCGCGCCGTGGTCATCCTCTTCATGACCGCCGCAGTGACCGACGGCGGTCTCGGCTGGGGCATCGGCAAGGCGGGGGCGATCTACGGGACGTACGCCTCGCTGGTGTACATGCTGTCGCTCCCCGGCGGCTGGGTGGCCGACAAGCTGATCGGCCTGCGCCGGGCGGTGCTGCTGGGCGGCATCTTCATCATGCTGGGCCAGCTGACGCTGGCGATCCCGGGCTCGGCGTTCTTCTTCCCGGGCCTCGGGCTCATCATCATCGGGACAGGCCTGCTCAAGCCGAACGTGAGCGTGATCGTCGGCGAGCTGTACCCGACGGCCGACGTCCGGCGCGACGCGGGATTCTCGATCTTCTACATGGGCATCAACCTGGGCGCCACGATCGCCCCGCTCATCGTGGGCGGCCTGGCGCAGGCGCCGGCGTTCCGGACGCTCCTTACCTCGTGGGGCCTCAACCCGCTCAACGCCTGGCATTGGGGCTTCGGCGTCGGGGCGGCGGGGATGCTCTTCGGCACCATCCAGTTCCGGCTCGGCTGGCGGCACCTGGGCGACGCGGGCGCCAAGCCGAGCGTGGCGCCGGATTCCGCCGAAGGGAAGGCGGCGTGGCGGACCGCGCGGATCGCCGGGATCCTCGGCCTGGTCCTCATCGGCGCGCTGGTGGTGCTGACCACCCGGGTCACCTGGACGGCGGAGGGGGTGGCCGAGGCGTTCCCGTACCTGTTCGGCATCGTGGTCGTGGCGTTCTTCATCTGGCTGTTCACGATGGGGCAGTGGACCCGGGATGAGCGGAAGCGCCTCATCGTGGTCCTGGTGCTCTTCGTGGCGGCCTCGATCTTCTGGTCGGCGTTCGAGCAGGCCCCGTCGACGCTCAACATCTTCGCGCGCGACAGCACCCGCCACAGCATCCTCGGCTGGACGTTCCCGTCGAGCTGGCTGCAGTCGGTCAACTCGATCTTCATCATCCTGCTGGCGCCGGTCTTTGCGTGGATCTGGATCAAGCTGGGGCCGCGCGACCCGTCGAGCCCGACCAAGTTCGGGTTCGGCCTGTTGTTCACGGGCCTCGGGTTCCTGGTGCTGGTCTTCGCGGCCCAGGCGGCGGCGGGCGGGCAGCTGGTGAGCCCGATGTGGCTGGTGGCGACCTACCTGCTGCACACGGTGGGCGAGCTGTGCCTGAGTCCGGTGGGGCTGAGTTCGATGACGAAGCTCGCGCCGGACCGGGTGAAGGGGATGATCATGGGCGTCTGGTTCCTGGCCGCGTCGGCGGGGAACCTCATCGCCGGGAACGTGACGAAGCTGTACGGGTCGCTCACGGTGCCGCAGCTCTTCGGCGCCGTGGCGCTGTTCTGCTTCGTGCCCGCGATCGTGATGTTCCTGCTGGTGGCGCCGATCCGGCGGATGCTCGCCCGGGCCTGAGCGTCGCGGCGGCCGGGAACGGATGCGGGGGCGGCGCCGAGGCGCCGCCCCCGCGTCGCGCTCCGGGTCCCGCTAGTCCGCCGCCGGGCGGGCCCGCGCGATGAGCGCGACCACGCTGCCGTCGGCTCCCCGGACCGGGCTCCGCACGACGGTCCATACGCGCCCGGACCATTCCTCCCGCGTCTCCTCGTTCTGCTCGGTCTGGAAGACGCGGCGCGCATGATCGGCCGCCGCCATCGCCGCGGCCGGGGGGAAGACGTCGAACAGCGACCGGCCGTCCATCAGGTCCGGCGCCGGGGCGGCGAGCGCCGCGGCGAATGCGGCG
>CAMLHU010000112.1 GCA_946479825.1 uncultured Gemmatimonadota bacterium | reverse complement strand
CCGTGCGCATCCGCTTCATGAACGAAGGGATGATGATCCACCCGATGCACCTGCATGGGATGCACATGACCGTCATCGCCAAGGACGGGTGGCCCCAGCCCCAGCCGTGGAAGTGCGACACCCTCAACATCGCCCCCGGCGAGCGGTGGGACGTGCTCGTCAAGGCCAACAACCCGGGCACCTGGGCGTTCCACTGTCACATCCTGCAGCACGCCGAAGGGCCGCACGGGATGTTCGGAATGGTGACGGCATTGGTCGTGAAACCGCAGTGAGTGGCAGGCGGGCGTGGGCGCCCGTGCTGCGAAGACCAGGGGGCCCCAGGTCGAAACACTGACCCGGGGCCCCTTCGACATCCGCCTGCTTCGATCGCCGTGCAGTTCCCGCTTACCGCTCACCGCTCACCGCTCACCGCTTACCGCTCACCGCCTAGAAGTCCTTCCTCCGAAACACCCTCCAGCCGACCCAGGCGGGGATCGCCGCCCAGACGGCGAGCGCGAGTCCCGCGACCAGGTAGCCCACCCCGGCGCCGAGCAGGTGCGAGAACGCCGCACCGGTGTAGCCGAGGAGGGCCGACGTGTCGAGCTGCAGGAGCAGGGCGATCCGGGCGGCGTCCACCGGGTTGAGGAGGCTCACCACCAGGAGCGGCGTCTCGATCGGGTAGTCGCCCCACGCCATCACGATGAACAGCAGGATGGCGTCGTAGCCGACGGTGAGGGCGAGCCAGGCGAGGATGCCGGTGCCCAGCCCCTTGGCGCGATCGTCGAACCGGTTGGCCGCGGCGAAGGCCGCCCCGGTGAAGACCGCGGTCAGGAGCACGCCGGCCGCGAGCAGCGTGGCGACCGGCCCGGCGGCGCCGGCGAACGCGCCGTGCCACAGGAAAGGGAGCCCGACGCCGAGCACGAACGCGGCGGCCAGCGGGAGGACGAGGCCGGTGAAGAGCCCGGTGTAGAGCGTGCGGCGGCCGATCGGCTGCACCAGGAGCAGCTCGGTGAACTCCCGCGCCGCGTAGAGGTGCATCGTCCCGAAGACCACGCTCACGAGCGGCACCAGCATCAGCACCACATTGAGCAGGCTCACCACGGCGCGCGGGCCGCCGCCCCCGAACCGGAGCAGCGCCTCGGTGACGGCGAGCAGGAACAGGCCGTAGACCAGCACGGCCCGGCTTCGACGGACCTCTTCGAGCTCGAAGCGGAGGATCCGGACGGCGGCGTTCATCGGCGGGCCCCCGGGTGGCGCATCAGGTGCGCGATGGCGGCCTCGAGGCGCGATTCCCCGGTGATGGCGAACAGGTGCCGGAGCGACCCCGTGAAGCGGACCTGGCCCTCGAGCAGCAGGACCACGTCGTCGGCCAGGTCCTCCACCTCGCCCAGGAGGTGGGAGGTGAGCAGGATCGTGGTGCCGGCCCGGCGCTCGTGGCGCAGGCGCTCCTTGAGCACGCCGCTCGCCACGGGGTCGAGGCCGGCGGTCGGTTCGTCGAGCACCAGGACCCGCGGCTGGAACGCCAGCGCGAGCGCCACGCTGAGCCGCTGGCGGGTCCCGCCGGAGAGGGCGCGGGTGGGCTTGTCGAGCTCGGGGCCCAGGCCGAAGGCGGCGAAGACCGGGTCGTCGGCGGTGACCGTCGCGCCGCGGAGCGCGCTCAGCATCGCGAGGATCCGGCGGCCGGAGCTGTGCTCCGGGAAGCGCGGCGCCTGCGGGGCGTAGCCGATATCGGCGCGCGCGGCGGGGTCGGTGCCGGGCGCGCGTCCGCCGACCTCGATGGCGCCGGCGTCGGGGTGTGCCAGGCCGAGGAGGCACTTGATGAGCGTGGACTTGCCGGCGCCGTTCGGGCCGAGGATCGCGGTGACCCGCGCCGGCGCGACCGACAGGTCCACCCCGCGGAGCACCTCGACCCGGCCGACGCGCTTGTGCACCGCCGTGAAGCGGCCGCCGGGGCCGGGGCGCCGGGCGGGGGTCGGGTCCACCAGGTGCAGGGGAGCGGGGCTCACGGGGTCCATCGCATCCGCGGGTGGTCGTCCGCGAGTTCGGCGGGGGTCAGGACCGGCAGCACCCGTTCGGCGGTGTCGAGCAGGTCCATGAAGAAGCTGCGGGCCAGGATCAGCGCGGCGGGGTGCTGTTCCACCGCGAGGGCGAAGAGGCGGACCGGCGGGAACGGCACGTCGCCATAGCCGTCCCGGTCGAGGTCGTAGCCGGCGTAGCGGTCCCAGTAGTTGCCGTGGAACGTCGCCCGGGTGGCCCGGCTGTTGGTGGCCACGTCGAAGGTGTTGCCGGCGAACCGGTTGGCCTCGAAGCTCGTCTCGTCGGCGTCGGCCATCAGGCGGATCCCCCAGCCGTTGCCGGTCCAGCGGTTGCCCTCGAAGGTGATGCGATCGGAGCCCTCGACGTAGGTGCCGACGGTGTTGCCGTCGAAGGCGTTGTCGCGCACGTCGCTGTCGCGGAGCTCCTTGAGCAGGAGCCCGTAGGCGGCGGAGCCGCGCGCCCCGCTGAACGTGTTGCCGGTCATCGTCACCCGGTGCGAGTACATCACCGCCACGCCGGAGGCGTTGTCGCGGAAGGTGTTGCCGCGATAGTCGCAGGAATCGGAGTACATGAAGTGCAGGCCGTACCGGGTGTTCCCGACGCTCGCGTTGCCGTCGATCTCCGCCCGGCGGGTGAACTCGAGGTAGATCCCGTCCCGGTGGCCGGAGATGACGTTGTCGCGGACCTGCACGTTACGGGACGCGTAGAGATGGATGGCGCTCGCGTTGGCGCTCTGGCCGGCGCCGGTCCCCCGGATCACGTTGTGCGCGACCACGCAGCCGTCCACCCGCGCCAGGTAGATCCCGAAGAAGGCGCGGTCGAGCCGGTTCCCCTCCACCCGGCAGTCGTGGACGCCCGCCAGCCGGAGCGCGGCCCGGTCCTCGGTGTAGCTCACGCCCACATTCCGGAACTCGAGGCCGCGGATCGTCACGTCGTCCGCCGCGACCACCATGATGGCGTGTGTGTCGCTGCCGTCGAGGACCGGGAAGCCGTCGCCGACGATCGTGACGGCCCGGTCCACCACGATCGTGGTGTCCCGGTAGGTGCCGGGGCGGACGACGATCGTGTCGCCGGCCCGCGCGCGGCGGAGCGCCGCGGCGATGGTGGGCACCGCGCTGCCGGGCGCCACCACGATGGGCGGGCGTCCGGCGAGCGCGGTGAGCAGGGCGAGCGCGATCATCGGTGTCCGCCTGCCGCGACCAGGGCCGGCCAGTCGAGGACGGCGCCGCCCAGCTCGGCGCGCACGCTGTCGGCCTCGCGGCCCGGGCGCAGGGCGATGATCCCGCCGCCCATCGGAGTGGAGACCCGCTCGGTGCGGAGGTAGACGGCCCGGGTCGCGTCGAGCAGCGAGTCGGGGGTGACGAAGTCGTTCACCCACACCGACGCCACCTCCCGCCGCGGCACGGTCCCCTCGGCGTAGAACGCGGCGAGACACACCGGGTCGTCGAACGCCCAGGTCCGCCCCTTGCGCGAGACCAGCTCCGCGGCGGACCGCGGCTCCATGATGGTCATGTGGCAGTGGGCGCAGGCCTCGGCGCCGTAGGCGATCGGCCGCGGCATCGGGGCGCCGCAGGCGGCGGCCAGCAGGAGCGTCGCGAGGAGCGCCCGCGTCACGGCGCGGCCGGGCGGGCGGCCGCCCGCCGGCGCGCGCGGGCGAGCAGGGCGACGGTGAGCGCGACGGCGGCGAACGCCACCCACGCCCCGACGTCGGGCCAGGAGGAGGCGCTGAAGTTGAGGAGTTGCTTGTCGCCGATGACCGGGGGCTGATAGGACATCCCCGGGATCTTGATGATGGCCTCGGGGCTCAGGTGATGGCCGTAGTCGTAGCCCCACTTCCAGAAGTCGGCGAGCCCGGCGGCCGCGCCCGCGCCCAGCAGGACGATCCAGGTCCACGCCAGCCCGCGCCGCCCCACCAGCGCCGCGACCAGCCCGAGCGCGATGAGGCCCGCCAGGATCCACGGCATATAGTGGAGCTCAGGGATCGAGCTCGGCTCGATCCGCTTCATCCCGATGTAGTGGTTGAGGTTGTTGATGCTGTTGAGGTCCTGGGGCGCCGCGCCCACGATCCGGTCCACCCAGATCCGGAGGCCGAGGCCCTCCGGGTACTGGGGGGCGAAGAGCTGGATCCGCCAGAGCGGCGTGACATACAGCAGGCCCAGGGCGGCCGAAGCCGCGGCGATCAGGTAGCGGGAAGCGCGTTTCATCGAAGTCTCCGCGCCGACGACCGGCGCCCGGAGGCGCCGGCCGCCGGGAGGCGGTCAGTGGCTCATCTGGTGATCGGCCGGGGGGGCGGCCTTGAGGGTCCCGTTCGGCCCGTTCCAGGCGAGCGGGACGGTGGCGCCGGGCGCCGACACCCGGACGTAGCCCTGCATCTCCTGGTGGAGCGCCGAGCAGAAGTCGGTGCAGTAGAACGGGTACACACCGATCCGCTCCGGCACCCAGGTGAGCGTCCGGGTCTGCCCCGGCATGACCAGCAGCTCGGCGTTGGTGTTGCCCATCGCGGCGAAGCCGTGGGGCACGTCCCAGTCCTGCTCGAGGTTGGTGACGTGGAAGTAGACCGTGTCGCCGAGCCGGACGCCCTCGATGTTGTCGGGGGTGAAGTGGCTGCGGATCGCCGTCATGTACACGTGCACGGCGCGGCCCTGGCGCACCACCTTGGTCTCCTTCTCGCTGCGGGCCACGTACGGATCCTTGTTCTCGCCGAGGGGGAAGACCCGGAGCTGGCGGTCCTTGATCAGGCTCGCCGGGAGCGCCTGCGCGTAGTGCGGCTCGCCGATGGTCGGGAAGTCGAGCAGCAGCTTCATCCGGTCGCCGGTGATGTCATAGAGCTGGGCGGACTGCGTCAGCTCCGGGCCGGTCGGCAGGTACCGGTCCTTGGTGATCTTGTTGAGGGCGATCACGTACTTGCCCCACGGCTTCCGGGTGTCGCCGCCCGGGATCATCAGGTGCCCGATCGAGTAGTACGTCGGCGCCCGGTCGATGACCTTGAAGGTGGAGAGGCTCCACTTCACGATCTCCGAGCTGATGAACATCGAGGTGTAGGCGTTGCCCTTGCCGTCGAACTCGGTGTGGAGCGGCCCGAGGCCGGGGTTCTGCACCTCGCCGGCGAGGATGGACTCGTACTTGAGCACGGGGATGCCGTGCACGTCGCCCGCGAAGTCCTTGGCGGCGATCGCCTTGACCATCTTGGAGAACGAGTGCACCGGGATGACCGTGGCGAGCTTGCCGCCGGCCACGATGTATTCGCCGGTCGGGTCCACGTCCACGCCGTGCGGCGACTTGGGGGTCGGCAGGTAGTACACCAACCCGTCGCAGTCCTTGGGCTCCAGCACCTTCACGCTGGTGCCCCACTGCGTCCGGGCGATGCCGTCGGCGCCCATCACGTTGTCGGCGTAGCGCGCCGGCTCGGTGTGCGCCTTCCCCTGGGCCACGCACTCGGCCGCCCGGGTCCAGTGGATGGCCGCGATGTAGTCCTTGTCGTTCTGCGAGGCGTTCACCTCGAGGAGGGAGTTGGCCTCCTCGCTGTTGTACGACGTGAAGAACGCCCAGCCGTTCGAGGGCCCCTTGCCCGCGTGGGCCAGGTCGTAGTCGAAGCCCGGCATCCGGATCTGGAACGCGATCGTCATGTGGCCGGTGGCGCTGTCCACCTTCACGAAGCTCAGCACGCCGGCGAAGTTGTCCTTGTAGCTCGCGATCGGGACGTCGCGCTCCGGGATCGGCACGCTGAACCGCGTCCCGGCCACGACGTACTCGCTGTTCGGCGTCACGAACGGCGAGGCGTGGTTGCCCGCCGCGTTCGGGATCTCCAGGATCTCGTCGGTCTCGAACCGGGTCAGGTCGAGCCGCGCGATCCGCGGGGTGTTGTTGCCGTTGATGAAGAGCCAGCGGCCGTCCGGGACGCCGTCGGTCTGGGAGAGCTCAGGATGGTGCGCGTCGTCCCACGGGACGAAGCCCCAGCTGGTCATCAGCATCGGCTTGGTCTGCTCGCTGTAGCCCCAGCCGTTCTCGGGGTTCTGGGAGAACACCGGGACGTGCCGGAGCAGCCGCCCCGACGGAAGGCCGTACACCGCCACCTGGCCGTCGAACCCGCCGGACATGAAGGCGTAGAACTCGTCATACTGGCCCGGCGGTACATACACGCGCTGGGCGGCGTCGGCCGCGGTGGCGCCGACGCGCGGGGAGGGCTTGCCGCAGGCGGCGGCGACGAGCGCGAGCAGCGCGAGGGCGGCGGACGAACGGGACATCGGGTGCCTCCTCTGGAGGGGCGACCTGCGGGGGGTCGGCGCGACGGTCACTTCTGGTCCTGCGATTCCTTGCGGAGATACTCCATCAGCTCCCGCGCCTGGGTCTCGGAGAGATGGAGGTTCGGCATCTGCGTCCCGAACTGGGCCAGGAGCCCGCGGGCCACCGGGTGCCGGGTGTACATCGTGTCCGGCGCCAGGATCATGTTCATCACGTAGGTCGGGGTGCGGCGGGTCGTCACGCCACGGAGCGGGGGCCCGACGTACCGCTCGTCGAGCTTGTGGCAGCCGCTGCAGTTGGTCTCGAAGGTCTTCTCGCCCCGCTCGGCCATCGCCTCGTCGATCGGGCCGGTGGCGACCACCTGCGTGATCGGCCCGATCCCGTTCTCCTGCTGGAACGCCGTCAGGGCCGGCGGTTCGTTCGAATCGGCGGCGGCTTCACGGCCACCACCGCAGGCGGCCAGTACGAGCGCGATGACGGGAGCAACGAGGACGACCGATCGCATCCGAGACTCTCCTTGCAGGTTCGGGGGCTAAGGACGGCGTGAAGTCTGTCCCCGGCGCCGAAAGGGAGCGGTGAAGCGAGGGTGAATCGTTCTTTAGAGAGGGAAGGAGTGTTAGACGGGTTGATGATGAGGATGTGGAGGAGGAGAAGAAGAGGAGAGGAGAGGGGGGGGGGCGGTGTGGGGCGGGAGGGGGGAGGGATGGGGGGGGGGGGGGGGGGCCGCGGGGG
>CAMLHU010000111.1 GCA_946479825.1 uncultured Gemmatimonadota bacterium | reverse complement strand
CCCCTGACCCCTGACCCCTGACCCCTAAGCCCTAAGCCCTACGCCCTACGCCCTACGCCCTACGCCCTGAGCCCTCCCTCCAATTTGACACACCGAAAGGCCGCAAGTAACGTACGGGCCGCTACTTCCACCCCCTCGAGGCGCCCTTGCCCGTGGCACCGGTCGCGGTCCTGCAGAAGGTCCCCCTGTTCCATTCCTTGCCGGAAGCGGATCTCGCGGCCTTCGCGGACCTCCTCCGGGAGCGGGCCTATCCGAAGGGGAGCGTGATCCTCTTCGAGGACGATCCGGGCGACGCGCTCTACGTGGTCGCCTCGGGCCAGGTGAAGGTGGTCCTGATCGGCGAGGACGGCCGCGAGGTCATCCTCTCGGTGCTGGGCGAGGGGACGTTCTTCGGCGAGATGTCGCTGCTCGACGACGAACCCCGCTCGGCCCACGTCATCGCGATGGAGGACGCGACGGTCCTGGCGCTCCGGCGCGAGGATTTCCAGGCCCGGCTCCGCTCCTCCCCCGAGGTCGCCATCGCGCTGCTGCGCGAGCTCTCGCGGCGGCTCCGGCAGGCCGACCAGAAGATCGGCGGCCTCGTCCTGCTCGACGTCAACGGCCGGGTGGCCGAGCTGCTCCTCCGCCTCTCCGAGGAGGAGGGGGGCGACCGGATCACCCGGAAGCTCACGCACCACACCATCGCCCAGATGATCGGCTCGAGCCGCGAGACGGTGTCGCGGACGATGCGCGACTTCGCCGACCGCGGGCTGATCCACGTGACCCGCCGCGACGTGACCATCGCCGACCGCCCCGCGCTGATGCGCGCGGCCCGCCGCTCGTGAGCCCGGTCACGGGCCCGGCGGGCGGTCGTCGCCATCTTCTTCGGATGCCAGCCACGCCCCTGTGCCCTACTTCGTGACCTTCTGGGGGACCCGCGGGTCCATCCCCACGCCGGGTGCCCAGACCAACCGCTACGGCGGCAACACCTCGTGCGTCGCGGTCTCGGCCGGCGGCGACCGCCTGGTGATCCTCGACGCCGGGAGCGGCATCCGGCCCCTGGGCCGGTCGCTGCTCGACGCCCACCCGAACGCGATGACGGCGGAGATCCTGCTCACGCACACCCACTGGGACCACATCCAGGGGCTGCCGTTCTTCGCGCCGCTCAACCGCGCGGGCAACACGGTCCGGATCTTCGGGCCCCGGCAGGGCGACGTGGCGCTCGAGACGATCATCGACCGGCAGACCGACGCGACGGTCTTCCCGATCCCGATCCGGGCGCTCGCGGCGGAACTGACTGTGACGGAGGTCACACCCGGCCCGTTCGAGGTGGACGGGTTCCGGGTGGAGACCTGCCGGCTCCGCCACCCGGGCACGACCCTTGCCTACCGGTTGACGCCCCGCGAAGGGGGGGCCAGTATGGCCTACGTCACAGACAACGAGCTGGGCACCGGCGGATCTTATGACGTACCGGCCGACTGGCGCCGCCAGCTGGTCCGGTTCCTGGGCGACGTGGACCTGCTGATCCACGACGCGATGTACGGCGACGACCTGATCGAGGCTCGGGCGGGGTGGGGCCACTCCTCCCCGCGGCAGGCGGTGGAGCTCGCGGCCGAGTGCGGCGCCAGGCGGCTGCTGCTGTTCCATCACGAGCCCGAGCACGACGACGCCACGATCGACGCCCTGCTCGACGGCGCCCGCGCCGTGGCGGCGCGCGCGGCACCCACCCTCCGGGTGGACGCCGCGCTCGAAGGACTGCAACTCAACCTCTGACGAGGAGCGTTACCCATGAAGCGCCTCACCCTCGCCCTGCTCGCCCTGTGCCTCGCGGCCCCGGCCGCGCGCGCCCAGCAGCAGGACACCCGCCCGGGCATCGCGGTGCTGCCGTTCGAGAACGGCGGCTCCTACGGGCGGGACAAGGAGGACTTCGCCGCCCTGCAGAACGGGATCCCGGCGTTCCTCATCAACGACCTCCAGGCCAACCCCGCCGCGCGGGTGGTGGACCGGTCGGTCATCAACAAGGTCCTCGACGAGCAGAACCTGGCGAAGGACGGCCGGGTGGACGCCGCCACGGCGGCCAAGGTCGGCAAGCTGGTGGGCGCCCGGTACATGGTCACCGGCACGTTCATCGACCTCTACGGCGACTTCCGCCTCACCGCGCGGATCATCGACGTGGAGACCGGCGAGATCATCAAGTCGGTCGCCAACGACGACTCGATGCACGACCGGAAGGAGATGTTCAAGATCTTCCAGTCGGTGGCCCAGAAGCTGATGGACGGCACCAACCTCCCGCCGCTCCCGAAGCAGGTGGCCGAGGCGGTCAAGAAGCAGAACGTCCCGACCGAGGCGCTCACGCTCTACAGCCGCGCGCTGCTCTATGAGGACCGGGGCGACAAGGCCAAGGCCAAGGAGTTCTACCAGCAGGCGGTGAAGGCGTATCCGGACTACACGCCGGCCACCGAAGGCCTGAAGCGGGTCTCCCAGTCGTGATGCCGTGACCGGGCACCTCGCCCGGATCGGACGCGCGACCGCGCGCCGGCTCTCCGTCGTCGGGGCGCCGGCGCGCTTCGCGTTCGACGTGGCGGCCTCCGCCCCGTCGCTGCCGGGGGCGGGGCGCCGGGTCACCGCCCGGGTGCTCCTCAACCAGCTCCGCTTCACCGCCCTGCAGGCGGTGCCGCTCGTGATCCTCCTGGGCGGGATCCTGAGCTTCGTCGTGATCCAGATGTCCGTCCGCGAGCTCGGCCAGGTGGGCGCCACGGACCTGATCGGCCAGCTCCTGGTGGTCTCCATCGTCCGCCTCCTCGGCCCGCTGCTCACCGCCATCGCCGTGGTCGGCCGGAGCGGCACCGCGATCAGCGCCGAGCTCGCCACCAACGCGGTCCTGGGCGAGGTCCGCGCCCTCGAGGCCATCGGGATCGACCCGAACCACTACCTGGTCCTGCCGCGCGTCCTGGGCTGCACGGTGGCCGTGACGCTGCTCATCGTGCTGTTCGACGTCGTGGCGCTCTGCGGCGGCTTCCTCGCCGCCGGCGTCGAGGGGATGTCCGGCGGCCGCTACCTGGCCAGCGTCCTCGGCGCCCTCGACCTGACCGACGTCCTGCTCACGGTGCTCAAGGGGATGAGCTTCGGGCTGATCATCGGCACCCTGCCGAGCTTCCACGGCCTCCGGGTGGGCCGGAGCCCCACCGAGATCCCGCGCGCCGTCATCCGGGGGACGGTGAGCTCGATCGTGCTCATCTTCGTGGTGACGGCCCTCTTCGTGGTGGTCTTCCGCGCATGACCGCCCCGCTCCGCTTCGACGCCGTCCCCCTCCGGCACGGGCCGTTCTCGCTCACGGTGGCCGACCACGAGACGGTCGTGGTGACCGGTGACGCTGCGAGCGGCGTGGACCAGCTGGGCAGCTTCGCCCTCGGCCTCCAGGAGCCCGGCGGCGGCGCGGCCGAGACGCTGGGTGTCGCCGTGGGGGCCCTGCCGCGCCGGGCCAAGCTCGCCTTCCGCCGCCGGGTGGGATACCTTCCGACAGGTGATGGATTGCTCCAGAACCTCTCCCTGCGCGACAACATCCGGCTCCCGCTCCGCTTCGGCAGTGACTTCCGCTCCGACGAGATCGAAGGGCGCGTGGACGTGATCCTGGCCCAGCTGCGCCTGCGGGCCGTCGCGGCGGCGCGCCCGGCCGAAGCCTCGGCCGAGGAGCGGCGCCGGGCGGCGCTCGGCCGCGCGCTCGCGTTCGACCCCGAGCTGGTGGTGCTGGAGCAGCCGTTCGTCGGGCTCTCCGACCGCGTCGCGGGAGAGCTGCTCGAGGTGGCCCGCGGCGGCGACACCGCCCTGGGCGGCCGGCGCACCGTATTCATCACCAGCCAGGAGATCCCGGCGATGCTCCGCACCCGGGTGGAACGCCAGGTGCACGTCGGTCCCCTCCCCGCGGGCGCGGGGGCGGCGTGAGCCTCTCCGAGCGCCAGGCCGACACGCTGGTGGGGGCCCTCGTCGTGGGCGTGGCCCTGGTGCTGGCCGTGGCGGTGTACTTCACGCTGGGGTGGAACCAGCGCCGCTGGGACCTCTACATCACCGCCGCGTCGGCCCAGGACCTGAACGCCGACACCAAGGTGTTCCTCCAGGGCCTCGAGGTCGGGCGGGTCGCGGCGGTGAACCCCAGGATCGACGGGGCCCACGGGGCGCTGTCGTTCCTGGTTCGGGTGCGGATCGACCAGCACTTCGAGGACGGCAGCCCGGTCCGCCTGCCGGTCGGCACCACCGCCGAGATCGCGGCGGCGAGCGCACTGGGCGGCGCGGTGATCTCGCTCAACACGCCGGCCGCCGCGTCGGGCGCGATGCTCAACCCCGACGACACGATCGGCTCGGTGCGGCACACCACGCCGCTCGACCAGATCGCGCAGGTGGCCGACTCGCTGGCGCGCCAGGTCTCCCTCGTCCTCACCGACACCCGCACCGTGCTGCAGGACGTGGACGGGACCGTGCGGCTGGTCCACCGCCAGGTGAACGACGCCGCCCCGGCGCTGCAACGGTCCATCGCCGGGGTCGCGGCCACGCTGGCGGAACTGCAGCCCCTGCTCCGCCACGCCGACACGCTCGTGTCGAGCGCCGACGGGCACTTCCGCGTGCTGCAGGACTCGCTGGTGCGCACCCTCGGCACGGCCCACGCCCTCACCCTCCACCTCGACAGCCTGGTCAACCTGGCACGGACGATGGGGACGGAGAATCGCGAGGACATCCGGGCGACGGTGGCCAACCTGCAGGCGACCAGCGCCCAGCTCGAATACTTCGTGGACCAGGTGAGCCGCCGGCCGCTCCGGATGCTGAGCGGCGTCCACCCCCCGCCCCCTGACTCCGCGCGCGCCCACGCCGCCGCCGGCGGAGGCCAGCAATGACCTACATCTTGCTCCATCCCGCGGGGTGGGATCCGACCCCGGTGCGCCCGGCGCTCGACGCCGAGGGCGTGGTGGTGCGCGCCATCGCGCCGGGGGCGCCGATCACCCTCGACGACCATCCGACCGTCCTGGTCCTCGACCCCGCCGCCCGCACCGCGTGGGCCCCCGGCCTGCTCGAGGCCCTGGCCGACGCCGGCGCCGGGATCCTCGCGATCGGCGCCCCCGGCGAGGCCGACCTCCCGGCCGAGCTCCCCGCGACCGCCCTCGCCGGGTTCGTCAAGGCGCCGGCGGGGCCGAGGGAGACGCTCCTCGCCCTGCGCGCGGCCTTCAAGACGGCGGCGGTGCGGCGCGAGGTGGCACGGGCGCGGGGGGACGGCGCCGCGCGGGCCGACGAACTGGGCGAGCTCACCGAGATCGGGATCCGCCTCAGCACCGAGCGCGACTACAACCGCCTGCTCGAGACGATCCTGACCCAGGCCCGGCGCATCACCCAGTCGGACGCCGGAAGCCTCTACCTCGTCGAGCAGGACGAACAGGGGCGACGGCGGCTCCGCTTCAAGCTGAGCCAGAACCACAGCCGGCCCGACATCCCGTTCGTCGAGTTCACCATCCCGATCGACCACGCCTCGATCGCCGGGTACGCCGCCGCCGAGGGCGAGCCTCTCGTCATCGACGACGTCTACACCCTGCCGCCCGACGTCGAGTACTCGTTCAACCGCTCGTTCGACCAGCGCTACGGCTACCGCACCCGCTCGATGCTGAGCATCCCGATGCTCAACCATCACAACGAGACCATCGGGGTGCTGCAGCTCATCAACCGGAAGCGCCGGGCGGAGACCGTGCTCCACGCGCCGGAGGACGCGGAGCGCGAGGTGCTGGCGTATTCGCCGCATACGGTGAAGCTGGTGAAGGCGCTGGCCGGCCAGGCGGGGGTGTCGGTCGAGAACAGCCAGCTCTACGAGGCCATCGAGCGGCTGTTCGAGGGGTTCGTGAAGGCGGCCGTGACGGCCATCGAGCAGCGCGACCCGACCACCTCGGGCCATTCGCTCCGGGTGGCGACGATGAGCGTGGAGCTCGCCACCTCGGTGGACCGGGTGCAGGACGGGCCGTTCCGCGCGGTCACCTTCTCGCCGGAGCAGATCCGCGAGCTGCGCTACGCCGGCCTGCTGCACGACTTCGGCAAGGTCGGCGTGCGCGAGCAGGTGCTGGTCAAGGCCAAGAAGCTCTACGCCGCCGACCTGGCGCTCATCCGCCAGCGCCACGCCTTCCTGCAGCGCACCGCCCAGTGGCGCTTCGAGCAGCAGCGCGCCGACCACCTGGAGCGCCACGGACGCGAGGGATACGACGAACACCTCCGCCGGATCCGGGCGGAGTTCGAGGCCGAGAGCGCCGCGCTCGACCGCTTCATCGGGCTGGTGCTCGAGTCCAACGAGCCGACGGTGCTGCCGGAGGGGAATTTCGAGCGGCTGCAGGAGTTCGCCGAGCGGACCTACGAGAGCATCGAGGGGGCGGTGCTCCCCTACCTCACCGACGACGAGGTCCGGTTCCTCAGCATCCGCAAGGGGAGCCTCGACGAGGCCGAGCGGCTCGAGATCGAGAGCCACGTGACCCACACCTACTGGTTCCTCCGGAAGATCCCCTGGACGCGCGAGCTGCAGGGCGTGCCGGACATCGCACACGGGCACCACGAGAAGCTCGACGGCTCAGGCTACCCTCGGCGCATCAAGGGGGAGGCCATCCCGATCCAGACCCGGATGATGACGATCGCCGACATCTTCGACGCGCTCACGGCCTCGGATCGCCCCTACAAGCGCGCCCTTCCGCTCGAACGGGCCCTCAACATCATGGCCGACGAGGTGAAGGCCGGGATGCTGGACCCGGCCCTCTACCAGGTGTTCGTGGACGCGAAGGTGTACGAGCGAAAGGAAGGGTGAGGCGGTCGGCGGCCCGACCCCGCCGCGCCCACGTCAGGTCCCGATCGACGGTCCGGATGTCCCACGCAGCTCCCCCCACCACACGCTGGCCGCCACGCCGAGGTTCACCGGCACGAGGAGCGCCAGCACGTCGCCGTTGGACTGGCCGCCGTGCACAAAGTGCCAGGCGAGTCCGGCCACCGAGCCCGCCGCGATGAACAGCGACAACCCCTG
>CAMLHU010000110.1 GCA_946479825.1 uncultured Gemmatimonadota bacterium | reverse complement strand
ACCTCTTCGGTGGGGCCGACCTCGACGAGGCGACCGAGGTACATCACCGCCACCCGATGGGCCAGCTGCCGGACCACCGCGAGGTCGTGGGCGATGAAGAGATAGGCGAGTCCCCGCCGCCGTTGGAGGTCGGCCAGCAGGTTGACGACCTGCGCCTGGACCGAGACGTCGAGGGCGGAGACCGGCTCGTCCAGCACGACGAACCGCGGCTCGACCGCGAGCGCCCGGGCGATCCCCGCGCGCTGGCGCTGACCGCCCGAGCACTCGTGCGGAAACTTCGTCGCGAAGGCCGGGTCGAGCCCCACCTCCTCGAGCAGCGCCGTGACCCGGCGCCCGACCTCCGCTCCGCGCGCGAGGCGGTGGATCGCGATCCCCTCGGCGATCGACTGCCCGAGGGTCATCCGCGGATCGAGCGAACTGTAGGGGTCCTGGAAGACGATCTGCAGGCGCCGCCGCACGTCGCGGAGCGCCGCCCCGCGCAGCGCGAACAGGTCGGTCCCGTCGAACCGCGCCGTCCCGGCCGTGGGCTCGACCAGCCGGAGCAGCGTGCGGCCGACGGTGGACTTGCCGGAGCCCGACTCGCCGACCAACGCCAGCGTTTCGCCCGCCGTCACCTCGAACGACACGCCGTCCACCGCCCGCACCGGCGGCCGACGACCCAGCCAGCCGCCCTGGGGAAAGTGCTTGACGAGCCCGCGCACCTCGAGCAACGGGGCGGTCATCGGGCCTCCGGTGCGCCGAGCCAGCAGCGCATCGCGTGGGCCGGCTCGACCTCGTGCACCGGCGGCGGTTCGGTGGCGCACGGCGTGAAGGCGCGCCGGCAGCGCGCGGCGAACCGGCATCCCGCCGGCCAGTGCTCGGGCCGCGGAACCGTGCCGGCGATCGGTTCGATGCGCCGGAGCGGGCCGGTCATCCGCGGCACCGACGCGAGGAGGCCGTCGGTATAGGGGTGCGACGGGCGGGCGAACACCGCGCTGGTGGTCCCGGTCTCGACCACCTGGCCGGCGTACATCACCGCCACCCGGTCGGCGCGACCGGCCACAATGCCGAAGTCGTGGGTGATGAGCAGCAGCGCCATCCCGCGCTCGCGCCGCAGCCGGTCGAGGATCTCGAGGATCTGCGCCTGGATCGTCACGTCGAGCGCGGTGGTGGGCTCGTCGGCGATGAGGACGTCGGGCTCGCAGGCGAGCGCGATCGCGATGCCGACCCGCTGCCGCATCCCGCCGCTCAGCTGGTGCGGGTAGGCGTCGAGCCGGGCCTCGGCGTCGGCGATCCCGACCTCGCGGAGCAGCGCGAGGGCCCGGGCCCGCGCCTCGTGCCGGGACGCGAGGCCGTGGGCGACGATCCCCTCGGCGATCTGCTCGCCGATGCGGAGCACCGGGTTGAGGCTCGTGAGCGGATCCTGGAAGACCATTCCGATCCGCCGGCCGCGCACCCGGCGGAGCGCCTCCGCATCGAGGGCCAGCAGGTCCGACCCGTCGAGCGACACCCGGCTGCCCTCGGCGACGCGGCCCGGCGGCGGCACGAGGCGCAGCAGTGCCAGCGCCGTCAGGCTCTTGCCGCATCCCGATTCCCCGACCAGCGCGAGCGTCTCGCCCTTGGCGAGGTCGAACGACACGCCGTCCACCGGGTGCACCGGGCCGGCGGGGCCGGGGAAGGCGACGCGGAGGTCGCGCACGGAGAGGATCGGCGTCATCGGGAGCGCGGGTCGAGGCGGTGGCGCACGGATTCGCCCGTGAGGTGGATGGCGAGGACGGTGGCCGCGATCGCGACGCCGGGGGCGATGCTGACCCAGGGCGCGGCGGCAAGGACGTCTTTCCCTTCGAGGATCATCCCGCCCCACGACGGCGTCGGTGGCCGCACGCCGATCCCGAGGAACGACAGGCCGGCCTCGAGCAGGATCACGTCGCCGACGGCCAGCGTGGCGGTGACGAGGAGCGGCCCCGCCGCGTTGGGCAGGAGGTGCCGCAAGATAACCCGCGCCGGCGAGGCGCCGAGGGCCTGGGCGGCCTCGACGAACGGCTCGCGCCGGAGCCGGAGCACCTCGCCGCGCACGAGGCGGCTGGTGGCGAACCAGCCGGTGAGGCCGAGGATGAGGATGAACGCGCTGAGCGGCATCCGGTCCCACGCCGCCGCGGCGAGCATCAGGTAGAACAGCCGCGGCACCGCGAGCGCCCCGTCCACGCCGCGCATCAGGAGGTGGTCGGTCGCGCCGCCGACAAACCCGGCGGAGAGGCCGACCGCGGAGCCGACCGTGAGCGAGACCAGCACGGCGAGCCCCGCGATCGAGAGCGAGATCCGAGCGCCGGCGACGACCCGGGCGAGCACGTCGCGGCTCAGCGGGTCGGTGCCGAGCCAGTGTCCCGGGCCGGGGGGGAGCAGGGCGAGGTGGAAGGGGTCCGGCTGGGCGTTCGGGTCGTGGAGCAGGAACGGCCCGAACACGGCGACCGCCGCGAGCGCGAAGAGGAGCGTCGGACCGAGGCGACGGGTCACGGGCGGACTCGGGGGTCGAGCGCGGCGTGGGCGACGTCGGCCACGAGGTTGCCCAGCACCACCGCCAGCGCGACCAGCGCCGCGCAGCCCATGGCCAGCGGATAGTCGCGCGCGGTGACCGCGTCGGCGGCGAGCGATCCGAGCCCGGGCCAGGCGAACACGGCCTCGGTGAACACCGCCCCGGCGACGAGCGCTGGCAGGCTCAACCCCGCCAGGGTGATCACCGGCCCGAGGGCGGTGCGCCACGCGTGGCGCCGGACGACCGCAGACTCGGCCACCCCCTTGGCGCGGGCGGTGCGGACCCAGTCGGCGTCGAGGACCTCGAGCAGGGCGGAGCGCTGGTGCCGCATCGTGACGGCGATCGTGCCGAGCGTGAGGGTGAGCGCCGGCAGCACGAGGTGGCGCGTCACGTCGAGCGCCCGGGCGCTCCAGGCGGCCCCCGCGCCGAGGAGCGGGTCGGCCATGCCGCCCGGCGGGAAGAGCGGCCAGCGGAGTGCCGCGACCCAGACGAACACGAGTCCGATCCAGAATGCCGGGAGGCTGTAGGCGACGAGCGCTCCCGCGCCAAGCCAGCGGTCGAGGCGTCCGCCCCGCGCCAGCGCCTGGCGCACGCCGAGCCAGAGGCCGAGCGAGAAGTTGAGCAGCAGCGCGACGGCGGCGAGGAGCAGCGTGGCCGGAAGTCGCTCGGCGATCAGCGCGGTGACGGGGCGGCCGTAGGCGATCGAGACGCCGAGGTCGCCGCGCGCGACGCCCTGCACGAAGGCGCCGAACTGTGCGAGGAGGGGACGATCGAGTCCGTAGAGGTGGCGGAGGGCGTCGGCGGCGCCGGGAGGGAGCGGGCGGTCCGCGGCGAGCCGGGCGAGCGGGTCGCCCGGGACCAGGCGCATCACGAAGAAGAGGAGGGTCACCGCCACCGCCCAGGTGGCGACGGCCTGGAGCACGCGGCCGGCGAGCCAGCGCGTCACGTCAGCGGGTCCGGGCGGTGTCCCGTGGCAGCTCGGCGCCCGGCGCGACCGACCATTCGCCGAGGCCGCTCCAGAACGACTCGGGGTGGATCACGACGTCGCGGTAGCGGCGGTGGATCGCGATCATCGTCGGCGGCGCGAAGAGGAACGCCGCGGGCTGGTCGGCGTCGATCCGCCGGAGGACTTCCTGCCAGAGCGGAAGCGAGCGGGTCGCGACCGTGGCCCGCTGCATCAGCGAGTCCACCTGCGGGTCGCAGTAGCCGCCGACGTTGGATCCGCCGATGCCGCCGCACGACCAGCTCTGCGCCAGTCCGGTCGGGTTCGGGTCCTGGTTGACGGCGGTGAGGTCGAGGTCGAACCGCCCGGTCTTCCGGCGGTCGAGGTACGTGGCGAAGTCGAGCGGCTCGAGCGTGACGTCGGCGCCGACCGCCTTCCACGCCGCCTGGGCCTGCAGGGCGATCTGGCGCCGGGCTGCGCTGGTGTTCGGGAAGATGAGGTCGAGGGCGAGCCGCGCGCCGTTCCGGGTGCGGATCCCGTCGGACCCCGGCGCCCACCCCGCCGCGGCGAGCAGGGCGTTCGCGGCGGCGGTGTCCTGCGCCGCCGCCGGCTCGGTGGGGCGGACCCAGAGCGACGACGAGGCCGGGCCGACCGGCACCTGGGCCGCCGGCCCGAACGCCGACCGCGCCATCGCCGCGCGGTCGAGCGCGAGCGTGAGCGCCCGGCGGACCCGGAGGTCGCCGAGGATCGGGTGCGGCCGCGTCCGGTCGGTTTGGTCACGCTGGTTATAGATGAAATAGCCGAGCAGGAACGACGGCACGGCCACCAGCCGGAGGGCGGAGTCGGCGCGGACGCGGTCCTGGTTGGCGACGGGGAGGATGCTCTCGAGCGCGTCACCCTCGCCGCTCAGCAGCAGGTTCATCCGGGCGTCGGCGTCGGCCGCGACGCGGAACACCACCCGGTCGAGCCGGGGCGCGCCCAGGAAGTACTCGCGGTTCGCGGCCAGTTCCACGAACTGTCCCGCGACGCCGCGCACCCAGCGGTACGGCCCGTCGCCGACCGGATGCTGCGCGAACGGCGACGTCGCCACCGCGGCAGGCGCCAGACCCTCGAGCAGGTGCGCCGGAAGCACCTGCACCTGATAGGTGGCGTCGTAGAACTGGCTCGGGTACCACCGCGCGAACCGGATGACGACCCGCCGGTCGCCGTCGGCCGTGACCGACGTGACGTCGCGGAGCAGCGTCGCGAGCGTGGGGTTGACCGCCGGATCCTTGGCCCGCGCGAACGTGAAGACGACGTCCCGCGAGGTGACCGGGGTGCCGTCGTGCCAGCGGGCGCGCGGATCGAGGTCGAAGACCAGCGTCAGCGAGTCGCGCCGGCTCCACCGCTGCGCCAGCTGGGGGACGAAGCCGGCGTCGCCCTCGCTCGTGAGCGTGGGGCCCAGGCGGGCGAGCCGGAGGAAGAGCAGGTCGGCGACGTCCTGGTTGCTCGTCCCCTGGATGAGCGTGGGGATCGGGAGGCCGGGGTACTGCCCCGTGATCACCACGATGGTGCCGTGTCCGCGCTGCGCGGAGAGCGGGGCGGCGACGGCGACGAGGGCGGCGAGGACGGCGGCGGGGAGACGCATGGCCTAACGAAACGCGGCCGCGGCGCAATGCGCTAGGGGGCGATCAGCGCCGCCAGGTCCAGGTCTCCCCCCGGAACTGTTCGATATGGCGTTGCGCGAGCCCCGCGACGCGTTCCGCGACGCCGGACCCGTCGGACCAGCTTCCCGGCCACGCCTTCGGCAGCTCGGTCGCGATCGCGCGCGCGGCCTCCTGCGGGGTGACCGGCCGGCCGAGGATGGAGGCGAGGGTCGTCTCCGCGCCGGCCGGCGCCGCGCCGCGGGTCACGGCGCGCACCCGGTCCTGCGAGCCGCCGAGCAGGATGGAGCCGTGCTGGAGGAAGGCGCCGCCGCGGCGCAGCTGGGCGCTGCCCACGACCTTGCGTCCGCCGGCCACCACCTCGCCGCCGGCGGGCGTGGCGAAGCACGCCCCGGCGTCGAGGTCGGTGCGCGGGGTCCGGCCGGCCAGGTCCACGGCGGCGCCGAGGGTCCGGAGCCCCGCGGCGATGACGGCGTGGATGGCGTGGTAGGTGTCGGGGAGGCTGCCGAAGGTGTCGGCCGGGGCGGCGACGGCGTAGGTCAGCTCGTCCGCGTGCCACACGGCGCGTCCGCCGGTCGGGCGGCGGACGACGGCGAGGCCAAGCGCGGCGATCCGGTCGCGGTCGTAGCGCCGGAGCGCCGGCTCGTTGGCGCCGAAGGAGAGCGTGGCGGGGCTCCACCCGTAGAAACGGACGACGCCGCACCCGTCGGCCTCGCAGAGGTCGAGGAGTGCGGCGTCGCGGGCCATGTTCTCGTCGCCGCGATGGGCGCCGTCGTGCCAGAGGTACCAGCGCATCGCGGCGGCGCGGCGCTACGCCCCGTAGCTCTCCATCGGGGGGCAGGTGCAGACCAGGTTCCGGTCGCCGTAGGCGCCGTCCACCCGGCTCACCGTCGGCCACGACTTGTGGGCCCGGGTCGCGGCGGTGGGGTAGCCGGCGCGCTCCCGCGGGTACGGGCGGTCCCACGCGTCGCTGATCACGTCCTCAAGCGGGTGCGGCGCGTTGGTGAGGAGGTTGTTGCCGCGCGCGGCCGTCCCGGACTCTACCTCGGCGATCTCCGCCCGGATGGCGATCAGGGCGTCGCAGAACCGGTCGAGCTCCGCCTTGGGCTCGCTCTCGGTCGGCTCCACCATCAGCGTGCCGGCCACGGGGAACGAGACCGTCGGCGGATGGAACCCGAAGTCGATGATCCGCTTGGCCACATCCTCGACCTCGACCGCCGCGGAGGCCTTGAACGGCCGGCAGTCGAAGATGCACTCGTGGGCCACGAGCCCGCCCGGGCCGGTGTAGAGCACCGGGATGTGCTCCCGCACCCGCGCGGCGATGTAGTTGGCGTTGAGGATCGCCATCTTGGTCGCGGCGGTGAGGCCGTCCGGCCCCATCAGCGCGATGTACGCCCACGAGATCGGGAGGATCGACGCGCTGCCCCACGGCGCGGCCGAGATGGTGCCGCAGGCCTGGTCGCCGCCCACCGCGACCACCGGGTGGCCGGGGAGGAAGGGCACCAGATGCTTCGCCGCGCAGATCGGGCCCATCCCCGGGCCGCCGCCGCCGTGCGGGATGCAGAACGTCTTGTGCAGGTTGAGGTGGCACACGTCGGCGCCGATGTCGCCCGGGCGGCAGAGGCCGACCTGGGCGTTCATGTTGGCGCCGTCCATGTACACCTGGCCGCCGTGGGCGTGGACGATGCGGCAGATCTCCGCGATCGACGCCTCGAAGACGCCGTGGGTGGACGGGTAGGTCACCATCAGCGCCGCGAGCTGCGCCGCGTGCTGCTCGGCCTTGGCCTTGAGGTCGGCGACGTCGATGTTCCCCTGCGGGTCGGTCCGGACCGGCACCACCTCGAGCCCGGCCATCACGGCGCTCGCGGGGTTGGTGCCGTGGGCCGAGGAGGGGATGAGGCAGACGTTGCGGTGGCCTTCGCCGCG
>CAMLHU010000109.1 GCA_946479825.1 uncultured Gemmatimonadota bacterium | reverse complement strand
CCGCAGAAGGACTGGGCGGTGAACCAGCCGGAGCGGCTCGCCCGGGTCCTTGCGAAGCTCGAGGGGATCCAGCGGGCGTTCAACGCGGCGCAGAAGGGCAGGAAGCGCGTCTCGCTCGCCGACCTCATCGTGCTGGGCGGGTGCGCGGCGGTGGAGCGCGCGGCGGCCAAGGGCGGCCATCCGGTCAAGGTGCCGTTCCGGCCGGGGCGGATGGATGCGTCGGTCGAGCAGACCGACGTGGAGTCGTTCGCGGTGCTCCAGCCGGCAGCCGACGGGTTCCGGAACTGGCGCGATCCGAAGTACGCCACGCCGGGCGAGGCACTGCTGGTGGACAAGGCGCAGCTCCTCACGCTCACGCCGCCCGAAATGACCGTGCTGGTGGGCGGGCTGCGGGTGCTCGGCGCCAACGCCGGCGGGAGCCCGCACGGCGTGTTCACCAAGCGGCCGGGGACCCTCACCAACGACTTCTTCGTCCACCTCCTCGATATGGGCACCGAGTGGACGCCGGTGGCGGGCGACGGCGAGGTGTACCAGGGGCGCGACCGCGCGACCGGCGCCGTCCAGTGGACCGGGACGCGGGTGGACCTCGTGTTCGGCTCGAACTCCGAGCTGCGCGCGCTGGCGGAAGTGTACGGCAGCCGCGACGGGGCGGAGACGTTCGTCCGCGAGTTCGTGGCGGCCTGGGCCAAGGTGATGGAGCTCGACCGGTTCGACCTGGCCTGAGCGGCCGGGTGCCGGCGGATCGGCACCGAACCTTTGGAGGGTCCCTATGGCATCGGCCAATCGGATCGCGCGGATCTACGCGTATCTGGTCTGTGTCATCGCGATCGGGGTGTTCCTGGGCGGCGCGGTCGCGATCGTGGGGGCGATGTACGACCGCGCGGAGCCGCTGCTGGCGTCGCGCTACGGCGAGCCGCTGACGTCGTTCGAGGCCTATAAGGCCTCGCACGGCAACGCCAATCCCGCCCGCCAGGCCGACAAGTCGGCCGCCGTCCCCGACACGCTGAGCGACGCCGCGCTGCGCCGGGCCTATGACGCCCTCGCGGCCGACCGCGTGGCCCGGGTGCGATTCGACACCGCGAAGACGTTCGGCACGAGCGGCCTGCTCATCGTGCTCTGCATCGCGTTGTTCGCCACCCACTGGACCTGGGCGCGCCGCCTGCGCGAGCCCGACACCACGGCCGGAGCGTAGGATGCGGCGCGTGACGATCCCCGGACGCCTGGCCATCCTCGCCCTCGCCGGCACGCTCGGGTGCGGCGTGCATCATCAGCAATGGGACGTCACGCCCACGCCGGTGGCCGGACTCCCCGAGCAGCTCTTCGGCGATTCCGCCGCCGGCGCGGTGATCCCCACGCACGGCTGCCGCGGCCGACTGCACGACGCGCAGAGGCGGACCGAACTGATCCTCGTCCGGTCGGTGCAGCGGGGGATCGCGCTGTATTGGGGAGACTACGAGGTCGCTCCGGCCGGCGCGTACGGCATCCGGCCCGGCCAACTCCTGCGCGTGGATTGCGGGACGGGGCATCCGCTCGGCACCGTGCCGCGCGACGGCTGAGCGACGACGCAGGCGCAGATACTGATGGGCGGACCCCCGGTCGTCCTGGGATCGCCTTGCCACCCGCCGATTTCGGCCGCACCTTAGCCGGGCACCCCTCACCCGTTCCAGGAGGCAGCATGCGACTCGCTCCGAAGGGACTGGCTCTCGCCCTTGGCTTTGGCTGGGGCATCGGCGTCTTCGGCGTCGGCCTGGCCCACCTGCTCTGGCCCACCTATGGCACCGCCTTCCTCGACCTGATGGCGTCCATCTACCCCGGATACCAGGTCGGCGGGTTCGGGTCCGTGATCGTCGGCACGCTCTACGCGCTGATCGACGGCGCGGTCTGCGGGTGGATCATCGCCTGGGTCTACAACGCGACCAGCGGCTCGGCGCGACCGTCGGCCTGACGACTGGGCAACGGTCACCACGGGAGGGCATCATGCGACGAGTTCTCCGCCGTTCAGCGGCCATCGGCATGACAGCGTTCGGCCTTGCATGCGCGGACACGCCTGCCACCGCACCGCCGGCCGGTCATGGTGCCATCCGGATCTCCAACACCACGACCGGACCGCTGATCCCCGGACCAGGCTACTTCCACGTCGCGGTGGATAGCGCGTCCCCGCTGGTCCTGTTCCACGATTCGGTACGGATCGTCGATCCCGTCGCCGTCGGTCCGCACCGCCTGACCCTCGACCTGCTGCGCCCGCAATGTGCGGTGGGTGATACGTCGCCAAGCGTGAGCGTCCAAAGCGGTGACACAGCAACGGTCGACTTCCACGTGACCTGCCAGAACATCTACGGCGTGCTTCGGGTGGACCTGCCGACCAGCGGGCCTGACCAGCCCTCCACCTTGACCGTAACGCTCGACGGGAGCGCGATCGGGGGGGCCTCTCCCAACACGGCCGGGCTCGGGTTCCCGTACGTCACGGCCGGGCCCCACGCGGTCGGCGTGCAGGGGGCCGGATCGAACTGCGCCATCGCCGAGCCCAACCCGCAGGACGTCACCGTGCCGCTCGGCGACTCGGTACTGGTCACGTTCACGCTCACCTGCACCTGACCGGCCGCCGCGGCCCTCGGCCTGACCACCCTCTACCGCAGATCGAGGCGTCCGATGCCGGCGCTCCCGCGCGCGAAGATCCATCCGCATCTCTGGTACGCCACGGACGCCGAGGCTGCGGCGAAGTTCTACGTGTCCATCTTCCCCGATTCACGGGTGGACCATGTCTCGCGGCTGATGAGCGAGTCGCCGAGCGGGCCGCCGGGCTCGGTGGCGGTGGTGAACTTCACGCTGATGGGGCAGCGGTTCCAGGCGATGAGCGCCGGACCGCATCACGACTTCAACGACGCCATCTCGTTCGTGGTGACTTGCGACGACCAGGCCGAGCTCGACCGGTACTGGAACGCGCTGCTCGAGGGCGGCGGAAAGCCGCAGGCCTGCGGTTGGCTCATCGACCGGTACGGCGTGCGCTGGCAGATCATCCCCGCCGCGCTCGGCGAGATGATGACCAGCGGCGACGCCGCCCGCTCCAAGCGGGTGACCGATGCGCTGCTCAAGATGGTGAAGCTGGATATCGCGGAGTTGCGGAAGGCGTTCGGGTGAAGGGGCGGAGGGACGGAGCACACGCCCCTCCGACCCCTGACCACTGACCCCTGACCCCTGACCGCTGACCCCTGACCCCTGCCCCCCCCCCCACGAGCTCCCCGTGCCCGCCACTCGCAATGAACGCGGCCTGCTGCTGGTCCACGGCGCGGCCGTGATCCTGGTCGGCCTGTTGCTGGGCCTCGCCGCTGTGGGGGAAGAACTGGCCGGGTCGCAACCCACGCGCTGGCGCGCGGGGCACGGGGCGCTCCTGCTGGCCGGCACCTGGCTCCTGGCCGTCGCGGCGATCCTTCCGCTGCTCCGGCTCTCGTCGGGCCAGCGATCCGCACTATGCTGGTCGCTGCTCGCCACGGCCTACGCGTTCACGATCGCGATCGTGGTCCAGGCCAGCACGGGGATCCGGATGCTCTCCCCTGCCCACTCGGTGGCGGGCTGGGTGGGCTTCGTCGCCAACCTCGTCACCGTCGCCGCCGGGATCTTCGCGGCGCTGCTGACGTTGATGGGGGCGGTGGGCGCACTGAGGCAGGACGCGTAGCGCGACGGGCGATCAGCCCCCGCGGCCCGTCATCCCGGACCCTCCGCCAGCACCTCGAATCCTTCCCGCTGCGCGGCCTCGGCCAGCTGCGCGTCGAGGGTGACGAACGGCAAGGTCCGCGTGTCGAAGTCGCAGAGGACGAGCGCCGCCGCCAGCTGCAGCGCATCGGCCGTCTTCAGGGGGTGGAGGCCCAGCAGGCGCCGAGCCTGGTCCCGCACGCGATCGAGCGGCGGCACCTCCGTCCACTCGCGTGCCACGCTGTCCAGCAGGGCCGACGCCGCCCGCGCCTGGTCCGGCGTGAGCCGGCGTTCGCGGACCATTCGGGCCAGCGCCGAGGCGCACTCCACCGGCGTCAGCCACCACACGGCCGCCGCCGGATCCTGCCGCAGCCGGGCCAGCATCGCGGGCGTGCGCGCGTCCTCAACGAGCAGCGGCACCAGTGCCGAGGAATCCCAGAACCTCACCGCCCGGCCCTGCGTTCGTCCAACAGGTACTCCACGATGCCCGGCCCGGGGGTCGGGACCGGCCGGGGAAGGTCGAGCCAGGCGGCGTCCGGGCGGCGTTCGGGCAGGCGCACCAGCCCCTGCTGGGCCAGGGCGACGATCCGGTCGGGCACGCCTTCGCCCAGCTGGACGGGCACGAGCTTGGCCACCGGGACGCCGCGATCGGTGATCAGCACCGGCTCGCCCTTCTGCACCCGCCGGATGAGAGCGCTGAGCTTGTTCTTGGCTCCGGAGATGGATTCGGTCTTCATCTGGCCATAATAGCCATTTTGATATGTCCTGACAAGCTATGTTGAAAGTTGCCCGCCGGCACGCCCTGACCCACGTTACCCGCACCCCTCAACCTCCAGCGCCACCTCCATGACCCTCCGCTCCCTCGCCCTCTCCGCCGCGCTGCTTGCCACCGCCGCCCCGGTCGCGGCCCAGCAGCGTGTCATCCCCGGCCTCGACGCCGCCGGGATGGACACCACCGTCCGCCCGGGCGACGACTTCTTCGCCTACGCCAACGGCACCTGGGTCCGCACCACCGAGATCCCCGGCGACCGGAGCTCGATCGGGTCGTTCAACATCGCCGCTGCGCGGGCCGACGAGCGCCTGGCCGCCATCGTCCACGACGCGGTCGCGGCCCACGCGGCGCCGGGCACGGAGCTCCAGCAGATCGGCGACTTCTACCGCGCCTGGATGGACACCGCGGCGATCGAGCGCGCCGGCGCCGCCCCGCTCCGCCCTGCGCTCGACTCCATCGCCGCCCTGGCCGACCGCACGGCGCTCGCCCGCTACCTCGGCACCACCCTCCGCGCCGACGTGGACGTCATCAACGACGGCGCCCTCCACACCGACAACGTCTTCGGCCTCTGGGTGGACCAGGACTTCGACACCCCGACCCGCAACTTCGCGGCGCTGCTCCAGGGCGGGCTCGAGCTCCCCGACCGCCGGTACTACCTCGACTCGTCGTCCGCGATGGCCGGCATCCGCGCGAAGTACCGGGCCCACGTGGCCACGATGCTGGCCCTCGCGGGGCTCGACGACACCGCCGCCCGCGCCGACCGGATCGTGGCGCTCGAGACGGCCATCGCGAAGACGCATTGGGACGCCGAGGACTCGTGGGACGTGGTGAAGGGGAACAACCACTGGGCCCGCGCCGACTTCCCGGCCCGGGCGCCGGGGCTCGACTGGGACGCGTTCTTCGCCGGCGCCCGGCTGGGCGACATCCCGACCTTCGTGGCGTGGCAGCCGAGCGCCATCACCGGGATCTCCGCGCTGGTGGCGAGCGAGCCGCTCGAGGCGTGGAAGGACCTGCTCCGCTACCACGTCATCGAGCACCACGCCGCGGTGCTCCCGGCGGCGTTCGAGCGCGAGGCGTTCGCGATGTTCGGGCAGGCACTGAGCGGCCAGCCGGAGCAGTCCCCGCGGGAGCGGCGCGCCCTCAACGCCGTGAGCGCGGCGCTCGGCTTCCCGGTCGGCCACCTGTACGTCCGGCGTTACTTCCCGGCCAGCGCCAAGCGCCGCGCCGAGGCGATGGTGGCGGAGATCATCCGCGCGTTCGACCGGCGGATCCAGGCGCTCACCTGGATGGCGCCGGCCACCAAGGTCGAGGCGCGCGCCAAGCTCCGCACCCTGCGGGTGAGCGTGGGCTATCCCGACACCTGGCCCGACTACCACGCGCTCGTGATCCACGCCGACGACGCCTACGGCAACGCCGACCGGGTGGAGCGGTTCGAGTACGCCGAGAACCTGGCCAAGTTGCACCGGCCGGTGGACCGCGCCGAGTGGTCGATGACGCCGCAGCAGGTGAACGCCGTCAACATGCCGGCGATGAACGCGATGAACTTCCCCGCGGCCATCCTGCAGCCGCCGTTCTTCGACGCCTCCCGGTCCGACGCGATGAACTACGGGGCCATCGGCGCGGTCATCGGCCACGAGATCAGCCACAGCTTCGACAACCTGGGCGCCAACTTCGACGCGCACGGCCGGCTCCGGAACTGGTGGACCCCCGAGGACCTGGCGCACTTCAACGCCTCGGCGGCGCAGCTGGTGGCGCAGTTCGACGCGTACCGTCCGTTCCCCGACCTGGCGGTGAACGGCAAGCTCACGCTGTCGGAGAACATCGCCGACCTCGCGGGGCTCACCGCCGCGTACGACGCCTATCGCGCCTCGCTCCACGGCAAGCCGGCGCGCCGGGTGGGCGGCCTCACCGGCGACCAGCAGTTCTTCCTCAGCTTCGAGCAGGTGTGGCGGACCAAGTTCCGGGACGCCGCCCTGCGGCGGCTGATCATCACCAACGGCCACGCGCCGGGGATGTACCGCGCGCGCACCGTGCGCAACATGGACGCGTGGTACCAGGCGTTCGGGGTCGAGCCGGGCGAGGCGATGTACTTGACGCCGGAGGAGCGGGTGAGGATGTGGTAAGCGGTGAGCGGTGAGCGGTGAGAGGTGAGAGGTGAGAGGTGAGAGGTGAGCGGTAAGCGGGGAGATCGATCCACGCCCCACGACGTACTGACCACTGACCCCTGACCTACTGACCCCTGACCCACTGCCCATGCCCCTCATCGTCCTTCTCCGCGGCGTGAACGTCGGCGGCAACCGGGTCTTCCGGCCCTCGCAGCTGCCGGCCAGGTTGCCGGAGCTCGACCTCGTCAACATCGGGGCGGCGGGGACGTTCGTGGTGCGGAGTCGCGTGTCGAAGGAGCGGGTGCGCGCGGCGCTGGCGCAGGCGCTGCCGTTCGCCACGGCCATCGTAGTCGTCGACGCCGACGAGTTCCGCCGTCTGGCCGAGCACGATCCGCTGGCTGAATATGCGGGGAAGAAGGAGATCACCCGGTTCGTGACGGTCCTGGGCGACGAACCCGAGGCTGAGCCGATCCTCCCGGTCGAGTTCAAGGACGGGCGGCGCTGGCTCCTCCGCGTCGTCGGCCGCACCGGACCCTTTGCGCTCGGCGTCTATCGCCGCGACCCCAAGACCATCGGGTTCCTGGGGCGGGTGGATCGGCTGTTCGACGTGCCGGTGACCACCCGGAACTGGAACACGATCGGCGCGATCGTGAAGGTGCTGGA
>CAMLHU010000108.1 GCA_946479825.1 uncultured Gemmatimonadota bacterium | reverse complement strand
GGCCTCGTCGCCACGGCGCCGGTCCAGGTCGTGGCCACCACGACGCCGTTCGGCTTCGCCGAGCCCCGCATCGTGCTCTCGCCCGACCAGGTGGATACGCTCGTGGTGGTCGTGCCGAGCCAGAGCGGGCGCCAGATCCAGGCCGCGCTCACCTACGCCAGCAACAACGCGAACGTCGTGACCGTGGGCCCCACGGGGATCATGCAGGCCAAGGGCCCGGGGCAGACCGACATCGTCGTGAAGGGGTATTTCCAGGAGCACACGATCCACGTCGTGGTCCACCGTCCGATCGCGTATTTCATCACCGATCCGGCGTCCGGCGGCCAGACCACCGTGCCGCTCGACGGGTTCCGCTCCCTCACGGCCAAGGCCCAGGCGGCCGACTCGACGCCGATCCCCGACGCCCCGCTGGTCTGGAAGGTGGCCGACACCGCCGTCGCCCGGTACGACACGGCGACCGGACGCGTGTACGGCCGGAAGGAAGGGACCACCACGCTCACCCTGAGCGTGCGCGGCTACCTCCCCAAGGTCTGGGGCCTGCGCGTAGTCCCCGGCGGGCTCGCGCTCGACCATCACCGGATCGGCCTGGTGCTCGGCGGCTCGACGGCGTTCGAGGCCCACCTGCGCGACGGACAGGGGGGCGACTTCGGCCCCGCGCCCGAGGTCCACTGGGCCACCGACCACCCCGACGTGGTGGCGGTGACCGACGGCAAGGTCGTGGCGCTCGCGCCCGGGCGCGCCGAGGTCGTGGCCAGCGTGCCGTGGGGCAAGGCCGACACTGCCACCGTCTTCGTGACCGGCGACCTGCTCCTCACCTCGGACCACCGGTTCCACGGCGTGCCGGGGATCTACCAGGTGTCGCTGCGGTCGCCGGGCAACCTGTACCCGCTCATCACCGACTCGGCGGCCTACGCCGACCCGGTGTTGTCGCCCGACCGGATGCACATCGCGTTCGCGCGCTGGGCCCCCGGCACCAACTACGACATCTGGGTCGCCGACGCCGACGGCCGGAACGCGCGCCGCGTCTCCGCCGACAGCGCCGCGGAGATCCTCCCCGCGTGGACCCCGGACGGCAAGTCGCTCGTCTTCACCGAAGTGGACCGGGACGACCGGAGCGGGCTCATCCAGGTCAACGTGGACGGCACCGGGCGCCACGGGCTCACGATGCCCAAGATCTCCGGTGACGCCCCGGCGGTGTCGCCCGACGGCAAGTGGGTGGCCTACGTGGGCGGGAAGGACCGCCGGAAGCCCGACGTCTTCCTCCGCGCGCTCGACCGCGACTTGACCGTCGCGATCACCGAGACCAAGCAGAAGGAGACCGCCGTCGCCTGGTTCCCCAACGGCGACCTGGCCTACCTCACCGAAGCGCCCGACGGCAACAAGGGATACGCGGTCATCCGGCTGGCGGCCGCCACCCGGCAGAAGTTCATCGTGGCCACCTCGGCGTATCCGATCACGGGCTTCGCCATCTCGCGCGACGGCGCCACGGTCGCCTACGTCGCGCTCGAGCCCAACCAGGGCAACAAGCAGCAGCGCACCAAGACCGTCCTGTACCTGCAGTCCACCACGCCGGGGACCGCGCCGCAGGCGGTGCCCCTGCCCACCGACGAGACCGTGGACGCCCCCGCCTTCTAGGCGGGCGGCCGTCCCCGCCGCGCGGATGCGCGCCCTGACGCTCACCGCCATCGGCGGCCGCGAGCACCTCAAGGTCCAGGACCTGCCGCCACCGCCGCCCCCCGGCCCCGGGCAGGCGACGATCCGCGTGCGGATGGCGGCGCTCAACCCCCTCGACCTGTACGTGGTCGAGGGGCTCAAGGGCGTCACCTACACCTTCCCGCACGTCGTGGGGACCGACGCCGCCGGCGTCGTCGAGCGGGTAGGCGAGGGCGTGACCGCCGTCGCCCCCGGCGACGCGGTGATGGTCAACCCGGGCATCTCGTGCGGCCGCTGCCCCGCCTGCCAGGCAGGCGAGGAGTCGCTCTGCGACTCCTTCGGCGTGATGGGCGAGCACCGCTCCGGCTTCGCCGCCGAACTCGTCACCGTGCCGGCGGTCAACCTCGCGCGGAAGCCCGACGCGATGCCGTGGTCGGAGGCCGCCGCGTATTCGCTCGCCGCGCTCACGGCGTGGCGGATGCTCGTGAGCCGCGCCGCGCTCCGCGCCGGCGAGACGGTGCTGATCTGGGGGGCAGGGGGCGGCGTCGCCCAGGCCGCGATCCGCATCGCGGCCTACCTTGGCGCCCGGGTCATCGCCACCAGCTCCCGCGCCGAGACCCGCGAGCTCGCCCGGATGCTCGGCGCCGAGGTGGTCGTGGACCACGGCACGGAGGACGTGGTGGCGGCGGTCAAGGCGGCCACCGGGCGGCACGGCGTCGAGGTGGTGGTGGACAGCGTGGGGCAGGCCACCTGGGAGCGGAGCACGCGGTGCCTCGCGCGCGGCGGCCGGCTCGTCACCTGCGGGGGCACCAGCGGCCCCGACCTGGCGCTCGACGTCCGCCGGCTCTTCTGGCACCAGTGGTCCATCCTCGGCTCCACGATGGGGAGCCACGCCGAATACCGGGCGGTCGCGGCACTCGCCGCGGCGGGGGAGCTCCGGCCGGTGGTGGATCGCGTGGTGCCGCTGGACCAGGCGGTGCAGGCCTTCGAACGGCTCCGCTCGGGAGCGCAGACCGGCAAGCTCGTGCTCGAGGTGACCCGATGAACGAACTGGTGCAGCGGCTCCGCGACGGCTTCGACGCCCTCGCGGCCTGGGGCCCCGCCGTGGTGGTGGCCCTCGTGATCCTCCTCGCAGGGCTCCTCTTCGCGCGCCAACTGGAGCGCTGGGTGGACGGCCTCCTGCTCAAGTTCAACTTCAACCGCGTGGCCGAGGCCCGCGGCCTGACCGAGGCGGTGGACCGCGCCCGCCGCGGCCTCGACCCGGTCCACGCGGTCGGGAAGCTGGTCTTCTGGCTGGCGATGCTGGTCGTCATCCTCCTCGCCAGCGCGGCGCTCGGCCTCGAGAGCATCAGCCAGATGTTCGGCGTGATGCTCGGCTTCATCCCGACCCTCGTGGCCGGGATCGTCATCGTCATCATCGGCATCATCGTCGGCGAGTTCGTCCGCGGGCTCATCGCCGCCTCGGCCGGTACGCTCGAGGGGGTGCCGACCCTCGCCAAGCTGGTCAAGGCCGGCGTGGTGCTGATCTCGGTGTTCATGGCGCTCGAGCAGATGGGCGTCGGCGGCGAGATCGTCACCGCCTCGTTCATCCTCATCCTCGGCGCCATCGCCCTCGCCGTCGGGCTCGCCTTCGGCCTCGGCAACCGCGAACTCGCCGGCGAGATCACCCGCCGCTGGTACGAGGAGGGACGCCGCCAGCGGGGCGGGGACGCGCCGAAAGGCCCACCGCCGGACGCCCCGCATCCCTGACGCACGAAGCCCCGGCCGATCCGGCCGGGGCTTCGCATTTCAGGGGACGCGGACCATCAGCGCGCGGGGCCGGTCCAGAACCGCAGGATCCGGAACCCGGCCGTGCCGGGAAGCTGCTCGTCGCCCAGGAGCACGTTGGCGGCGCTCCCCAGGATCCGGCGCGCGTTCCTGATCTGCACCACCGTGTCCACCGTGCCGCCGGCGCCCAGGATCTGGTAGCTCCGGAGCGAGTCGGTGAGCGACCGGCTCTTCTCGAGCCAGATCCGGTCGTCTCCCGCCACCCAGGCCGCCTCGAACGGCGCCTTCACGATGGCGAACGGCAGCTGCGCCGCGATGCTCCGCTGGTCTTCCGGGAACCCGTCGGCGTAGTAGTCGCGGTCCTCGCGGGTCACCGGATAGAGCGCATCCGGGAGTCGGGGCCCCCGATGCCAGTTGCCGGCCGTGTCGCGGACCTCGAGGCGGTTCGGCCCCACCCGCGCGATCCAGATCTCCCCCGACGGGCGCACCCCCCAGAGGTCGGCGCCGCTGAAGATCGGCCGGAGATAGCGCTGCCCGTCGGCGTCGTTCACCTGCTGGAAGGTGTACGGCGCCAGGTGCGCGACCGTGTCGAGCTTCGCCGCCCCCGGGCTCCACCGCACCACCGCCGCCGAATCGAGCCGCCCGGTGCCGTCCATCTTGACCATCGGGCGCTGCTCGGCGTAGAACCGCCCCGCGCCGTCGCGCGCCGAGGGGAGCACGCCGCCCGTGAGCGCCGGAGCCGGCCAGCTGCCGGCGAGCTTGCCGGCGGAGGTCCACGCCGTGGTGCGGCGCATTCCCCAGTCGTTCACGTAGAGGGTGTCCCCGGCGGTGAAGATGACCGAGGGGTGCTGGTAATCCTTGCCCGGCCGGCCGAGCGGGGTCACCGTGTGCTTCGACCAGTCCACCACCCGGACCACGTTGCCCAGCTGGGACAGGAGCGCCCAACGCTCCCCGCCGAGCCAGCGGGCCTGGGAGACGTCGAGGTCAGGGACGTTGAGCGAATCGGCCGCCGCCGCGATCGTGATCGTCGGCAGCGGCTTGGGAGGCGGCCCGCCGCACGCGGCGAGCACCAGCAGGAGCAGAGGGGCGCGGCGCATAGGGGAAAGGTAGGGAAGGGGGCGGGGGCGCGCTATCCGCCTGTGTGCCTGTCCGCCTGTTCGCCCCTCTTCCCCCTCCCCGTTCATCCTCCCCCGTTCACCCTTCACCCTTCACCGTTCACCGTTCACCTTCCCGGCGCCCACCAGTAGCTCACCTTCACCGCGAAGATGTTCTGCGGCTTGGTGCCGGTCAGCCGGTCGACCGAGGGCCCGAAGTTGAAGTCGCCGTTCGGGATCGCGTCGGCGCGCGACTGGGTCCAGACGAAATACAGCGTCGAGCCGGGGAGATATTCCCACCGGAGCACCGCGTTGCCGCGGAGCGAGACGAAGTTGAAGTCGGGCTGGCCCAGGTTGGTGCTGGGCGAGGGTCCGGCGCCGTCGGCGTCCACCACGACCGAGTCGCCGTAGTTCGTGGTCGTGCCGCTCCCCGCGTCATAGCGGTCGAAGGCGTACGACCGTGGCCGCGCCAGCGCCTTGTACCGCGTGTACCGGCCCGCCGAGATGAGCGGTTGCACGAAGAGCTGCAGGCTCAGCTTGGGCGAGAAGATCCAGTTGGCCCGGATGTTCGCGCTGAGCTCGTTCTGCTGCAGGGCGCCGAACACGTAGCGATTGCCGTAGGTGAGGGTCGCGGTCGGGTCGGCGTAGGCCGTGACGTACTGCGCCCCGGTGTACGACCGGCTGAACTGCGGCCCCGCCTCGACCGAGAGGCTCGTGAGCGGCTGCCAGGTGACGTCGGCGCCGAGCGACCAGTAGCGCTGGTCGTCCTGGGAGTAGCTCCCGCCGGTCAGGTCCACCCCGGCGTACATCGACTTCCGGGGGTTGGTCATCAGGTGGATGCCCCCTTCGCCGCCGGCGGTGTGCAGCATCACCGGGCCGCCGCGGGTGCGCCGGTTGTCGATGGACTGCGGGTTGTACGAGCCGTTCCAGCTCAGCTGCCAGAAGTTCTTGAACTCGAGCATCCCGATCGTGAAGAGTCCGCGCCAGGTCACGTCGCCGTCGTAGTCCCAGCTCTGGAACGCGGCGATGTCGGCCCGCGCCAGGTGATAGAGCCGGGTGGGCGTGGTCCACTTGTAGCCGGTGGCGACGTGGGCGTTGATCAGGTCGGCGCGCCAGAGGAGCCCGGCGTCCTGGACGTCGAACCCGGGGCTGATCACGCCGACGGCGCTGTTGAACTGGACGTTCCCCTTCTGCTTGTTGAGCGTCATCCGGCCGGCGTATCCGAAGAGGTGGGTCGCCGTCGAGTCGAGGCGGAACGCCGTCGCGTCGGGCCGCTGGAAGTAGTGCTGCGAGTTGGACTGCAGCGCCACCATCCGCGCCGGGTCGCCGGCGTTGTCCGACACGCCGGTCCACCCGGTCAGCACCCAGGTCCGGTCGCGGTCGAGGAAGGTCCACCCGTCCACGCCGGCGCCGACGGACCGGCTGTTGAGTTCGTCGCGGAGCGCGGAGTCGGAGCGATTCCGCGTCACGAGCGTGCCGATGAAGCCGATCCCCTGGCGTCCGCCGGCGATCTCCTTCTGCGCCCGGTATACCCCGTAGTACGTGAGCGGCTCGACCTCGGCACGCCCCTGCACCCCGCTCAGGGAGTAGCGGGCCATCTCCTTGCCGGTGAGGGCGTTGAGCGCCCCCACCGTCCAGCCGCGGCCGACCTTGCCGGTCAGCTTGGCCGCGCCGAGGATGGTCGTCGCGGACGGCACGTCGGCGAAGTCGTTGGACGGCAGGCCGCCCTGCGGCGCCCGGCCGATGCGGCGGGTGTAGAAGAAGCTCGCGCCGCCCCAGTTGAAGCCCCAGAAGTTGTTGGACCCGCCCTGGCCGAAGGCGTCGAAGATGTTGGCGCCTTCGATGAAGAACGGCCGCTTCTCCTGGAACACCGTCTCGACGTCGCTCAGGTTCACGACCGCCGGATCCACCTCCACCTGGCCGAAGTCGGGGTTCACCGTGCCGTCGAGGGTGAGCCCGCCGAGGCCGACCTTGAAGTCGGCGCCGGCGTTGGCGGTGGTGCCGGTGCCGCCGTGGAACGGGTCGCCGGCGGCGAGCGGGGCGTTGCTCGCCTTGCTGGTGACGTAGGGAAGGATCTCCACCCGCGTGGTGGGGCGGATCCCCGACAGCCCCTCGAGCGGCAGGAACCGCGACACGAACCCGCTGCCGTTGAGCGGCGTGTAGGCGAGCCAGTCGTCCTCGTTCTTCCGCGCGATGTCGCGGCGGAAGTCGATCCCCCACACCAGGTCGGCCACCGAGCGGAACCGCAGCTGCGAGAACGGGATCCGGAACTCGGCCACCCACCCATCGGCCGTCCGCCGGGCCACGCCTTCCCACACGCCGTCCCAGCTGTTGTCGTCCCAGTCGTCGTTGAACAGCGTCCCGTCGTAAAGGGTGCCCGCCGCGTTGAGCCCGAAGTAGAAGCCGGAACGCCCGTCGTGATACGAGTCGATGAAGACCGTGAACTTGTCGGCCTCGATCATCGCGTCGCGCCGGCCCAGCCGGGCGACCACGGAATCGGGGTGGCCGTCATAGAGGTGCGCGCCGATGTAGAGCGCGTCGTCGTCGAACAGGACCTTCACTTCGGTCCGCTCGCTCGGCTCCTTCCCCTCGACCGGCTGCCGCTGGACGAACCCGCTCACCGGCGTCGCATCGGCCCACGCCGCGTCGTCGAGCCGGCCGTCGATCGTGATCGGCGAGCGCGCGCGGAGCGTCTGCACCACGTCCGGGCGGGCCGTCAGGGATGTGTCAGTGGCGGTACGAGCTCCGCCCGCCAGGGCGGCGCCCAGGATGATGCCGGCGACCAGCATA
>CAMLHU010000107.1 GCA_946479825.1 uncultured Gemmatimonadota bacterium | reverse complement strand
CCTCCCGCGGTGGTCCGGGGCCTCCAGGAGATGGGCGCCTTCGGGATCACGATCCCCGAGGAGTACGGCGGCCTCGGCCTTTCGCAGACGATGTACACCAAGGCGATCGGCCTCGTCACCAGCATGGACGGGAGCGTCACCGCGCTCCTCTCGGCCGCGCAGTCGATCGGCGTGCCGCAGCCGCTCAAGCTCTTCGGGACCCCCGAGCAGAAGAAGAAGTACCTCCCCCGCCTCGCCAAGGGGGCCATCAGCGCCTTCGCGCTGACCGAGAACAACGTCGGCTCCGACCCGGCGGCGGTGAGCACCCACGCCGAGCTCTCGGCCGACGGCACGCACTGGATCCTGAACGGCGAGAAGCTCTGGTGCACCAACGGCACCATCGCCGAGCTGCTCGTCGTGATGGCGCGGACCAGCGACAAGAAGATCACGGCGTTCATCGTCGAGGCCGACTGGCCCGGCGTCGAGGTGGTCCGGCGGCTCCACTTCATGGGGCTCCGCGGCATCGAGAACGGCGTCCTGCGGTTCACCAACGTGAAGGTCCCGGTCGAGAACGTGCTCTGGGGCGAGGGCAAGGGCCTCAAGCTCGCGCTCATCACCCTCAACACCGGGCGGCTCACGCTGCCCGCCTCGTGCGCCGCCGCGGGCAAGCGCTGCCTCGAGATCGCGCGGCGCTGGGCGTCGGAGCGGGTGCAGTGGGGCCAGCCCGTCGGCAAGCACGACGCCGTGGCCCAGAAGATCGGCCGGATGGCGGCCGACACCTTCGCGATGGACGCGGTGAGCGACCTCGCCTCGCTGATGGCCGACGCCGGACGGTTCGACATCCGGCTCGAGGCCGCGATCGCCAAGATGTGGAACACCGAGACCGCCTGGCGCATCGCCGACGACACCGTGCAGGTCAAGGGCGGGCGCGGCTACGAGACCGCCGACTCCCTCCGGTCGCGCGGCGAGCGGCCGGACCCGGTCGAGCGCATCCTGCGCGACTGCCGCATCAACCTGATCTTCGAGGGCACCTCGGAGATCATGCGCCTGTTCATCGCCCGCGAGGCGGTGGACACCCACCTCAAGGTGGCCGGCGCGCTCATCGACCCGCGCACGCCGTTCGGCGCCAAGCTCGGCGCGCTCTTCCGCGCGGCCGCGTTCTACGCCTGGTGGTACCCCACCCGGTGGATCGGCTGGGGACGCTGGCCCCGCTACGGCGAGTTCGGCCCGCTCGCCACCCACATCCGGTTCGTCGAGCGCTCGTCGCGCAAGCTGGCCCGGACCCTGTTCCACTGCATGGTCCGCTTCGGCCCGAAGCTCGAGAAGCGCCAGGCGGTCCTCGGCCGGCTGGTCGAGATCGGCGCCGAGCTCCTGGCCATCACCGCCACCTGCAGCCGGGCGCAGGCGCTGGCACGGAAGGACCCCGCCGACCGCACGCCGATCGAGCTCGCCGACCTCTTCAGCCGTCACGCCCGCCGCCGCGTGCAGGAGCGGTTCCACGCCGTCTGGGCCAACGACGACGTGGCCACCTACGCCGTGGCCCGCCGCGCGATGGACGGCACATTCGAATGGCTCGAACAGGGGATCGTGAAGTAGGCCCCGACCACCCGAGGAACCACGACCGATGCCCAAGGCCGAAGACCGTACCCTCCCCTTCGTGGGGCCCGAGCAGGTGGACGTGGCCGTGCTCGAGACCTTCCCGTACGACGGGCCGCGCCAGGAGATCGTCACGGAGACGAAGGAGTTCAGCGCCGTCTGTCCGTTCAGCGGCCTCCCCGACTTCGCCACGCTCACCATCCGCTACGTGCCTGACGAGGCGTGCGTGGAGCTCAAGAGCCTCAAGTACTACGTCCTGAGCTACCGCAACGTCGGCATCTACCAGGAGCACGCCACCGCGAAGATCGCCCAGGACCTCTTCCAGGTGCTCCGCCCGCGGAACCTCTCCGTGACCACTGTGTACAACGTGCGGGGAGGGTTCGACACCACCTGCACCGTGACGTTGCCGGAGCCTCGTACCACGTAGCCCGCCGGCCGCACGGGCTCGCCCCTCCCGTCGTACCGCCCGCAGACGACGCCTGTACCGACCCTACCGGGGCCCGCGAGGGGCCCCGGCGCCAGGCGGCGTCGCGCGGCACCGCCCGACCACCGCCGATGGATCCGTTCCACCCCCGCGACGCCGACCACCCGGCCCTCGAATGGGACGGGGGCGCGCTGACGTACGGCGAGCTCGCGGCCCGCGCGGCGCGCCTGGCCGACGGCTGGCGGGCACGCGGCGCGGCGCCGGGCGACCGGATCGCCCTCTGGCTCCCGAACGGGCCGGAGTTCGTGGTGGCGTGGCTCGCCTGCCGGCACCTCGGCCTGGTCGCCGTCCCGATCGGCGATCGCTGGGCGCCCGACGAGGCGGCCTGGGCGGTGGCCCTCACCCGGCCGGCCCTGGGCGTCGCGCCTGACGGGCGCGCGGACCAGCTCCCCGCCACGGAGCGCGCTCCGTTCGGGGGATCCGCGGCGCGGCACGACCGGCGCGAAGGCGCCGCCGAGACCCCGGCCCAGATCCTGTTCAGCTCCGGCACCACCGGGCGCCCGAAAGGCGTCGCGCTCTCGGTGGCGAACGTCGCGTTCGTGCGGCGGGCCAAGGTCGCCGCGCTCGGCCTCACGCCGGCCGACCGGGTGCCGCTCATCGTCACGCTGGCCCACTGCTACGGCCTCAACGCGATCCTCGGGCCCGCACTCTCCGCGGGCGCCACGGTGCTCCTCCGGAACGGCCTGCCGGAGGGCGGCGGCGCGGCGTGGCTCCGTGAGCGTCGCGCCACGGTGCTCTGCGGTGTCCCCGGCACCTTCGACCGGCTGGTGCAGGACGGCGACGTCGGGCTCCCGTTGCTCCGGCTCGCCTTCGCGGCCGCGGCCCCGCTCACCGCCGACGTCGCGACGCGGTGGCGGCAGGCGACCGGTCACGCCATCCGCCAGGGATACGGGCTCACCGAGACCGCGCCGTTCGCGACCTGGGAGGGCGACCCGCTGGCGCACCCCGGTTCGGTCGGACGCCCGATCCCCGGCGTCGCGCTGCGCACCGTCGACCCCGAGACCGGCCGCCCGATGCCGGCGGGTCTCCCCGGCGAGGTCCAGGTCCGCGGGCCCAACGTGATGCTCGGCTACTGGGACGACCCCGCGGCCACCGCCGGAGCGATGGACGGCCCCTGGCTCCGCACCGGCGACGTCGGGTACCTCGAGCGCGACGGCCGGTTGTACCTCACCGGCCGGCTCAAGGAGATGATCAACGTCAACGGCCTCAAGGCGTGGCCCGCCGAAGTGGAGCGGGTCCTCGCCGACCACCCGGCGGTGGCCGAGGCCGCGGCGTTCGGCGTGCCCGACCCCCGCACCAGCGAGCGGGTCGAGGCCGCCGTCGTGGCGCGCGCCGACGGCGCGGGCCTCGCCGACCGGCTCCTGGCGCACGCCCGCGCCCGGCTCGCCCCGCACAAGGTGCCGCGCCGGATCCACCTGCTTCCCGCGCTGCCGCGGACCCCGACCGGCAAGGTCCGGCGGACGGACCTCGCGACGGCGCTCTCCACGCCACCCCCGCAACCCTGAAGGGATAGCCCGATGCCCCAGCCACAGCTCGATCGCGTCAAGTTCGACCAGAACGACATCGACAACGTCCTGGCGACGCTGACCCCCGACCAGGTGGACCAGCTCGCCTTCGGCGCCATCCAGGTGGACGCCAACGGCACCGTCCTCTCGTTCAACACCACCGAGAGCCAGCTCACCCACCGCGACAAGAAGGACGTGGTCGGGCGCAACTTCTTCACCGAGGTGGCGCCGTGCACCAACCGGCCGGAGTTCTACGGCCGGTTCGTCAACGAGGTGCGGGCGCAGGGCCGGTCGGTGCTGTTCGAGTACATCTTCGACTACAAGATGAATCCGACCCGGGTGCGAGTGCACATGAAGAAGGCGATCACCGGCGACACCTACTGGTTCCTGGTCAACCGGATCTGACGCCGGCCCCACGGACGCCGAACGGGCCCGCTCACCGAAGTGAGCGGGCCCGTTCGTCCGTCGTGTCGATCGGCGCCGTTCAGCGCTTGGCCGGCAGGAGCCCCGGGCTCGGCTTCATCGGCGTGGTGCCGTAGTCGGGCATCGGGACGCGCTCGCCGCGCGGGAGGAGCTCCGGCAGGTTCGCGAGCTCGAGCGCGGTGGCCGCCATCACCGCCGAGGCCTGGACCAGGTCCGGGCCGACGGCGTGGTCGTAGGTGTCCACCTGGGAGTGGTGCGTGTGGTTATACCCGCGCCCTTCCTGGTCGAAGTTCCAGGCCGGCACCCCCCAGGGCAGGAACGACAGGTGGTCGGTGCCGCCCTTGTTGCCGTCGCGGACCTTGAACGGCCCGAGCGCGCTCAGGGGGGCGAAGAGGTCCTCCCAGAGCTTGGCGTCCTGGCTCCGGCCCTGGAGCGCCTGGCCCAGGATGCGGCCGGTGCCGTTGTCGAGCACCAGCACCGCCTGGATGCTGTCGGCCTCGGCGGCGTGCGCGTTGGCGTAGGCGGCGGAGCCGAACAGCCCCTGTTCCTCGCCGCTGAAGAGCACGAACCGGATGGTCCGCTTCGGCTTGACGCCGGACGCCGCGATGGCGCGCGCGGCTTCGATGACCGTGGCCGAGCCGGACCCGTTGTCCGTGGTCCCCTCGCCCAGGTCCCAGCTGTCGAGGTGCGCGCCGAGGATCACGACCTCGCCGGGCTTGTCCGTGCCGCGGATCTCGCCGACCGCGTTCCACTGGGTGGTCGGGGCGATGTGCATCCGGTTGACGATCCGCGCCGCGAACTTCGGCGTAAGCCCGAGGGCCATCTGGCGGGCGAACATCGAGAAGTCCTCGTGGCCGAGGACGACGTTCGGGAGCGGGGACGGCCGCGAGGGCGAGCCGCTCATCGTCATCAGGTCGAAGTCCTTGGCGCCGTCCGTGAGCATCCCGAGCGCGCCGAGCTTCTTGAGCAGGTACGGCCGGTCCACCATGAACTGCTGGCGGGCGTGCCGCGCGGCGGCCGAGGTGTCCTGGTTCGCCATGAAGGCGGCGCGCCGCTTCTCGAACTCGGCCCGCATCGCGGCGGAGTCGGCGGCGGTCATCGCGGGGCCGTCCGGGTTCCAGATCCGCGCGGGGTCGCTCAGCATCACCCACGCGCCGCGGATCTTGCCCCGGTACGCCTTGATGCTGTCGGCGTTGCTGGCGTCGATGCGCACCACCGGCCCTTCGAGCATCCGGCCGCCGGTGCCGTCGGTCCAGGCCCAGCTGTCGCAGTTGATCTTGCGGCTGAACGGCGCCGCGATGCGGCACTCCGACGGCCCGCGGGTGAACGTGCCGCCGAAGGTCCACGGCTCGAGGCTCGCGGCGAGCCCCCAGCCCTTGAACTGGCCGGCCACCCAGTGGTCGGCCGCCGCCATCGCGGCGGAGCCGGTGAGCCGGGGCCCGATGACGTCGGAGAGGTGCTGCAGGATGGCCATCACCTGCGAATGGTTGGTGGCCTGGTCCACCACGGCGGCCACGCCGGTGGTGTCCACGGAGACCTGCTGGCCGGCCAGGGTGACCGGGGCCGCGGCGAGCGCCGCGAGCAGGGCAAGACGCTTGATCATCGTCACATCGCTCGGTTGGAGGTGAGCTGGAGGCGTGCCGGGGCGTTACGGCCCCGTCGCGCCGGAGGTTTCGGCCGCCCCCACGAGCCGGCCGGCCACCGTCCGAAGATGCTCCACCTGCGGGAGCGCCGCCACCCAGCGGGGCGGGACGGCGTCCTCGCCGTCGCGGAGGCCGAGGAGCCCGCCGGCCACCGCGGCGTGGGTGTCGGCGTCGCCGCCCAGGGCGACGATCTGCAGGAGTGCCTCTTCGAGGACGGGGGCGTGGTACGCCGCCCAGAGGGCGGTCTCCACGCACAGGAGTACGGGGGCGTCCGCCGTGGCGTTGCGCGCGACCTCGTCGAGCCGCTCGAGCGGCACCCGCCGCACCGCCGCCAGCAGCTCGGCCGGCGCGTCGTTGGCGCGCAGGGCCTCGATCACGTCGGGCACGAAGTCCCGCCGCCCCGCCAGGAATCGCGCCGCCGCGACGTTCACCGCCACGGCCCCCCACGCGCAGCGCGGATCCGGATGGGTGAGCGCGGCGGTGTGCCAGGTGCCGCTCACCAGGTTGCGGGGCGAGGCGTAGGTGGCGAGCGCCACCGGAAGGCAGCGCATCACCGCACCGCTCGTGGCCGGCCCCGACATCCCGGCGGGCGGCGAGTCGTGCCGGGCGATATGCTCGAGCGCCGTCCGGGTCCACGCCCCCGCCCCCCGGCCGTCGGTCCGCAGCCACCCGATCCACCGGTCCGCCAGCCGGCGCAGGTCCACCTCCTCGGCCAGGAGCTCCTCGGCCAGGATGAGGGCCATCGCGGTGTCGTCGTCGAAGGGCGAGGCCGGCGTGTCCCGCCGCTCGATGTCCCGGAGCCCCGCCGGCCAGGCAGCCGCCACCTCCGCGGCCGTCAACCCCTCGGCCGGGAGCCCCAGCGCGTTCCCGGCCGCCAGGCCGAGGAGCCCGCCGCGCGCCCGCGCGGCGAGCGCAGGTTCAGCGCGGGGCACGGAACGCTCCACCGTACCATCCGCCGGACATCCGGCTATCTTGAGGTGCTGCCAGCACTGACCGCATCATCGTGTTCCGTCACCGAGGATTTCGACTCGTGTCCAAAGACACCCTCACCATCACCGACAACCGCACCGGCAAGACCTACGAGCTCCCGGTCACCGACGGCACCATCAAGGCGATGGACCTCCGCCAGATCCGGACGTCCGACGACGACTTCGGGCTCATGGCCTACGACCCGGCCTTCATGAACACCGCCGCCTGCCGGAGCGCCATCACCTTCATCGACGGCGACAAGGGCATCCTGCGGTACCGCGGCTACCCGATCGAGCAGCTGGCCGAGCAGGCGAGCTTCCTCGAGGTGGCGTACCTCCTCAACGAGGGCGAGCTCCCCACCAAGCCGCAGCTCGAGAAGTGGGTGCGCGACATCACGTACCACACCTACGTGCACACCAACATCATCAAGTTCCTCGAGGGCTTCCGCTACGACGCCCACCCGATGGGGGTGCTGCTCGGCGCGGTCGGGGCCCTCTCGACGTTCTACCCGGACGCGAAGGATATCCACGACCCGCAGAATCGCTACATCCAGCGGGTCCGGCTGCTCGCCAAGATGCCGACCCTCGCGGCGTTCGCCTTCCGGCATTCGCGCGGCCTGCCGTACGAGTTCCCGCGCAACGACCTCGACTACATCGGCAACTTCGTCAACATGACGTTCAGCATCGGCGGGCGGCACGACGCCAACCCGGTGCTGCAGCGGGCCCTCGAGATCCTGCTCATCCTCCACGCCGACCA
>CAMLHU010000106.1 GCA_946479825.1 uncultured Gemmatimonadota bacterium | reverse complement strand
CACCATATAGGCGCCGTTCTGCGGGGTGACCTCAGGCATCGATCCCTCCGGCGGCCTCGGCCGCGGCCTCGGCGACGAGCAGGCCGTACTTGATCGTCACGAACCCCACATAGAGCAGCGTGAACACCGCGAACGACGTGAGCAGCGTGATGAGCATCTCCGGCGGCAGCGACGGCGCGCTCGGCTTGATGACCACCGGCTTCGGGTGGAGCGTGCGGAAGAGGTACACGCTCAGGTGGATGAACGGCACCAGCACCAGCCCCATGATCCCCACCACGGCGGCGAACCGGGCGCGCTCATCGGGATCCTGCACCGCGGCGCGGAGCGCGCGATACCCCAGGAACAGGAAGAACAGAAAGAGCGTGAGGGTGAGCCGGGCGTCCCAGGTCCACCAGGTGCCCCAGACCGTGCGGCCCCAGATCGGCCCGGTGGTGAGCATCACGCAGCTGAACGCGAGGCCGACCTCGGCCGCCGCGGCGGCGAAGCGGTCGAGCCGGCGGTCCCGCATCAGCAGGTAGGCGATGCTCGCGATCCCGACCAGCGAGAAGCTGAGCAGCGCAGACCAGGCCGCCGGGGCGTGGAGGTAGAAGATCTTCTGCGCCGGGCCCTGGCGGACCTCGACGGGCGTGTAGAGCAGGGCCCGGACATACACGCCCGCAAGGGCGGCGAGCGCGAGGCCGGTGACCCAGGCCCCCCGGCGGATGAGCCGGCGGGCACCGCTTGGTTGGTCGGTCATTCGTCCACCACCGCGGAGAAGGCGAGAGCGCCGAGGGTGAGGAACACGATGTCGTACGCCCCGAGGAACCTAAGCCAGCCCGTGACCTCGCTCAACGGCCGCCCGCCGAGCAGGCGGGTGGTCGCCTGGACGCCGGTGATGAGCACCGGCACGAGGAACGGCAGGTGCAGCAACGGCAGCAGCAGCTCCGCGAAGCGGGTGCGCACCGCCATCGCGCTGAAGATGGTCCCCACCGCCACGATGCCGACCGCGGCGAGGAACAGCGTCCCGACGACCCCGCCCCACCCCGCCACCAGGTCCACGTTGAAGAACAGGATGAAGAGCGGCACCGCGATGAGCTCGACGATCCCGACGAACGCGAGGTTGGCGAGGCACTTGCCGAAGTAGATCCCCGACCGCGGCGCGGGGCTCAGCAGCAGCCCGTCGAGGGCGGCGTGCTCCGCCTCGGCGTGGAACGCCCGGTTGAGCGCCACCTCGGACGCGAACGCGACCGTGATCCAGAGCGCGCTCGGCGCGAGGTCGAGCGCGGAGAGCGCGGTCGGGTCGCGCGCGAAGTTGAACACCACGAGGACCAGCGCCGCGAAGACCGTCGCCGCGAGAAGCGCAGTCCGGCGCCGGAACTCGAGCCGGAGGTCCTTGCCGGCCACCGCGAAGGTCACCCGCAGCACGTCACCCACCGGTCACCTCCCGATAGCGGCGCAGCGCCTCGGCGGCGGTCGCGGGGGCCGGGAGGTCGAGCGCCCAGCGCCCGTCGTGGAGCACCATCACCCGGGTGAGCGCGGGCCACGCTTCGGGCAGCTGGTGCGTCACCACCAGCACCCCCCGGCCTTCCTCGCGCCAGCCCCGGAGCAGCGCCGCCAGCCGTTCCGCCGCGGGGACGTCGAGCCCCGTGAACGGCTCGTCGAGCAGGAGGAGCGGCGGCTCGTGCACCAGCGCGCGCGCGAGCGCCGCCCGCTGCACCAGGCCCCGGCTCAGGAGCCGCACCGGCCGCTCGGCGTGGCGGCCGAGCTCGAGGCGGTCCAGCGCGCGCGACACCGCGGCCTCGTCGAGGCCGAAGAGCCGCGCGGCGAAGCGGACGTTCTCGCGGGGGGTGAGCTCGCCGTAGAGCAGCGACTGGTGGGCCACCAGCCCCACCATCCGCCGGGCGGTCGGGTCCTCGGCGCTGAACCGCGTGCCGCCGGCCAGCACCGTGCCTGCGTCGGGGCGGGCGAGGCCGGCCAGGATCCGGAGCAGCGTGGTCTTGCCGGCGCCGTTCGGGCCGAGCACGGCCACGCCCTCCCCGGGGCGGACCGCGAGGTCCACGCCGCGCAGCACCGGCACGGCGCCGTAGCGCCGCACCAGCCCGCGGGCCTCGAGCAGCAGCGCGTCAGGCGGCGTCAATGCGGGCGCCGAGGTCGGCGAGGTCGAACGGCTTGATGAGGTAACCGCTCACGGCGAGATCCAGCATCCGGAGCTGGGGCTCCACGCTGGCGTAGGCGCTGGTGACGATGACGGGAAGGTCGGGATGGGTGGCGCGGACCTGGCGCAGGATGGCGACGCCGTCGGTGTCGGGGAGCCGCAAGTCCAGCACCATCACCTCGGGGGCGGCGGCCCCGACCTCCGCGAGCGCCGCCGCACCGGTCGCGGCGAACGTCATCGCGAACCGATCCCGGAAGTAGCGCTCGTAACTGATCCGGAGCGCCGGCTCGTCCTCGACGAAGAGGACCCGGCGGCGGGCGGCGGGCGGGGTCATCGGTCGCAATATACCGCGCCCCGGCCCGCCGCACCTGTCACGCCTCCGGCGCCTCCAGGGTGAAGAGCTCCTCGAGCTTGGTGAGCACCAGGAGGAACCGGAGCTCCTCGTTGGCGTTCCGCAGCACCACGCCCTGGCTCCGCTCGGCGGCCTTCCGCTGGATCAGCATCAGCGCGCCGAGGCCCGCGGAGTCCACCTGCCGCGTGGCCGTCAGGTCGATCACGAGACGGCCGGTCCCCTCAGGCAGCCGCTCCAGGAGCGACACCGCCTGCTGGCGGAAATCGGTCCGGCTCTGCAGACCCAGGTGCTCAGGTGCCATCACGGTCTCTTCCATCAGCGTGCTCTCCATGCGTGCCCCCGACCGCCCGGCGACAAGAAGGGGGCTCCCCCTCATCGTCGCCGCCGATGGATGAAGGAGAGCCCCCGCGCGTTCGCGCGTGCGCATCCCACCTTCGGCACCGAGCCATCTCCGTTCCGGCCTGCGGCCGGTGGAGACCCCTGGTTTTGCGGCCCCGGATCGCTCCGGGTGTGCTCTTATCGGGCGGTTCCATTGTCTGACGCCTTGTGGCGCCGCGCCACTGTAAAGCGAGGCTGGTGCCACCGAACGCATCACGTTGCATTGCAATAGGTTACGCCAGTTTTGTGAGGCAGGTCTCATGGACTTTCCCGCCGCACGCCGCGGAAAATGCCGAGTCTTGCAACCCCTCAATTCTTTGACACTGTTGTGATTCCTGACATCGGGCCCATCCGACTCGGCCGGTTTCGCGCGGCAAGGGTGGACGCTATGATAGGAATCGGCGGCACCGGCCTCGGTGCCGCCAGCGCCATCACCCCCACAATGCCCCGCCGATGACCGACCAGATCGACACGCTGCTCGACGAGCAGCGCCGCTTTCCGCCGCCCCCCGACTTCTCCGCCCGCGCCGTGGTGGGTCCGTCGATCTACCAGGCGGGCGCCGACGCCGAGCGGTTCTGGGCCGAGCAGGCGAAGCAGCTCGAGTGGATCCGCCCGTGGGACCGGGTGCTCGAGTGGGAGCCGCCCCACGCCCGGTGGTTCGTGGGCGGGCAGCTCAACGTCTCCGCCAACTGCCTCGACCGTCACGTCAACGGGTTCCGGCGCAACAAGGCGGCGATCATCTGGGAGGGGGAGCCTGGCGACCGGCGGGTCCTGACGTATTGGGAGCTGGCGCGGGAGGTGGGCCGCGCGGCGAACGCGCTCAAGCGGCTCGGCGTCCGCCGCGGCGACCGGGTGGCCATCTACCTGCCGATGATCCCCGAGGCGGCGATCGCGATGCTTGCCTGCGCCCGGATCGGCGCGGTGCACTCGGTGGTCTTCGGCGGGTTCTCATCCGACTCGCTCCGCGACCGGATCAACGACGCCCAGGCCGTCGTGCTCATCACCGCCGACGGCGGCTACCGCCGGGGCCAGGTGGTGCCGCTCAAGCGCTTCGCCGACGAAGCGGTGAAGGACTGTCCCACCATCCGCCACGTGCTGGTGGTGCGCCGGCGCCCGGGCGCGGAGGGGGACGAGGCGTTCGCGGAGATGAAGGAAGGCCGCGACCACTGGTGGCACCGCCGGCTGGACGATGAATCGCCCCATTGCCCGCCCGAGGCGATGGAGGCCGAAGACCTGCTCTTCATCCTCTATACCTCGGGCACCACCGGGAAGCCGAAGGGGATCGTCCACACCACCGGCGGCTACCTGACCCAGGCCGCGGCGACCACCAAGTATGTCTTCGACCTCCGCGACGACGACGTCTTCTGGTGCACCGCCGACGTCGGTTGGGTGACGGGGCACTCGTACGTGGTGTACGGCCCGCTGGCCAACGGCGCCACCGTGCTGATGTACGAGGGCGCCCCCGACTGGCCCGAGCGCGACCGGTTCTGGAAGATCGTCGCGCGCTGGGGGGTCACGGTGCTCTACACCGCCCCGACCGCGATCCGCGCGTTCATGAAGTGGGGCGAGGAGCTCCCCGCCCGCCACGACCTCTCCACCCTTCGCCTCCTCGGCTCCGTGGGCGAGCCGATCAACCCTGAGGCGTGGATGTGGTACCACAGGCACATCGGCGGCGGGCGCTGCCCGATCGTGGACACCTGGTGGCAGACGGAGACCGGCGGGATCATGATCACGCCGCTCCCGGGCATCACGACGACCAAGCCGGGGAGCGCCACGGTCCCGTTCCCCGGCGTGTCGGTGGCGCTGGTGGACAGCACGGGGAAGGCGCTCACCAAAGGCGGCGGCTTCCTCGTCATCACCAAGCCGTGGCCCGGGATGCTGCGGACCATCTACGGCGACGACGAGCGCTACCGCCAGACCTACTGGAGCCGATTCCCCGGCCGCTACTTCGCGGGCGACGGCGCCAAGGTGGACGACGACGGCTACTGGTGGATCCTCGGCCGGGTGGACGACGTGCTCAACGTGGCCGGTCACCGGATCGGGACGATGGAGGTGGAGAGCGCCCTGGTGGACCACCCGGCCGTGGCCGAGGCCGCGGTCGTGGGGAAGGCGCACGAGCTCAAGGGCCAGGCGCTCGCCGCGTTCGTGACCGTCAAGGAAGGCCACAAGGCGACCGCGCAGCTCAAGGACGACCTGCGGGAACACGTGGCCCGGAAGATCGGCGCCATCGCCAAGCCGGACGACGTGTTCTTCTCGGCCGACCTCCCCAAGACCCGGAGCGGCAAGATCATGCGCCGCCTGTTGCGCGACATCGCCGAAGGCCGCGCCCTGGGCGATGTCACGACCCTCGCCGACCCGGGCGTGGTGGCGAGGCTCAAGGAGCAGTATGAGAGCGAGGAAACGTGAACGGTGAACGGTGAAGGGTGAACGGGGACAGCGTGAACGGTGAACGGGGACAGCGTGAAGGGCGAACGGGGACGGCGTAAGCGGTGAGCGGGAAGGCGCGACCGATGGATGAAGGACGGGGGGCTCCGGTCGATCGGAACCCCCCGTTTCCTGTTTACGCCGTCCCCGTTCACTGTTGCCCCTTCACCGTTCACAGTTGGATCTGCGCCCCCATCTCGACCACGCGGTTGGGGGGGAGGGCGAAGAACGACGAGGCCGAGACGGCGTTGCGGGACATCACGATGAAGAGGCGCTTCCGCCATCGGGCCATCCGGGAGGGGCCGTCGGGGAGGAGGGTCTCGCGGCCGAGGTAGAAGGTCGTCTCCAGCGGCTTGACCACGATCCCGCCGAGGCCCATCGCGTCCACGGCGGCGCGGGCCTCGAGCGACCGGAGGAGGTCCGGCACGTTCGGGGTCTCCATGAAGCCGTACCGCGCGATGACCTGGAAGAACCCTTCGCCCAGGTCCTTGAACTCGACCCGCTCGCGCTCGGCGACCTGCGGGATCTCCTCGGTCATCACCGAGACGAGGATGACCCGCTGGTGCAGCATCTTGTTGTGCTTCAGGTGATGCAGCAGGACCGGGGGCGCGCCGCCCGGGTCGGAGCACATGAACACGGCGGTCCCCGGCACCCGGGCCGGCCGCCGGCCGCGGATGTCGTCGAGGAAGAGCTTGATCGGGAGGGAGTTCTCCCGCGCGTACCCCGCCAGCACGTCGCGCCCCCGCTTCCACGTGGTCATCAGCACGAACACCAGCGCCGCGACGGCGATGGGGAACCACCCGCCCTCCTCGATCTTCACGACGTTGGCGCCGAAGAAGGCGAGGTCCACGGCCAGGAAGAGCGCGCTGAGCGGGGCCGCCTGCCACTCGGGCCAGCGCCAGCGGCGCACGGCCACCTGGTGGAACAGGACGCTGGTGATGATCATCGTCCCGGTCACGGCGATGCCGTAGGCGGCGGCGAGCGCCGAGGCCGAGCGGAAGCCGAGCACGAGGGCCACGCAGGCGGCGCCGAGGGCGGCGTTGATCTCGGGGATGTAGATCTGGCCGATCTCGGTCCGCGAGGTGTGGACGATGGTGACCCGGGGCGAGTAGCCGAGCTGCACCGCCTGGCGGGTGAGCGAGAACGCGCCGGAAATGAGCGCCTGCGAGGCGACGATCGCGGCCAGGGTGGCGATGACGATCATCGGGTAGAGCGCCCAGCCGGGCACGAGGGCGTAGAACGGGTTGGCGATCGCCTCGGGGTGGACCAGCAGGTTGGCGGCCTGGCCGAAGTAGTTCACCACCAGCGCCGGCAGCACGATGGCGAGCCACGCCAGCCGGATCGGCCGCTTGCCGAAGTGGCCCATGTCGGCGTACAGCGCCTCGGCGCCGGTCACCACCAGCACCACGCCGCCCAGGACCAGGAAGCCGGCGGTGCCGTCGCGCACGAAGAGGGCGATCCCGAGCGTGGGGTCGAGCGCCGCGAGCACCGCCGGGTGCATCAGCACGCCGCGCACGCCGAGGATGGCGATGGCCACGAACCACACCACCATCACCGGGCCGAACACCCGGCCGATCAGGGCGGTGCCGTGCTTCTGGAGCCAGAACAACCCGACCAGGATGCCGACGCTGACCGGGACGACCAGGTGCGCGAAGGCGGGCGTCGCGACCTTGAGGCCCTCGATGGCGCCGAGCACCGTGATGGCCGGGGTGATGACGCCGTCGCCGTAGAGCAGCGCCGCCCCGAAGAGCCCGAGGCCCACGATGACCCACGCCCGCCCGCGGGGCTGGCCGCGGGGACGCACCAGGGCGAAGAGCGCCAGGATGCCCCCCTCGCCGCGGTTGTCGGCCCGCATGACGAACACCAGGTACTTGAACGTCACCACGAACATCAGCGCCCAGAACACGAGCGAGACGACCCCCAGGATGTTCTCGGGGGTCGGCGCGACGGCGTGGACGCCGCTGAAGCACTCGGTCAGCGCGTAGAGCGGGCTGGTCCCGATGTCGCCGAAGACGACGCCCAGCGCCCCCAGCGAGAGCGCCGCGAGGGCACGGCCGCTGGGGGCCGG
>CAMLHU010000105.1 GCA_946479825.1 uncultured Gemmatimonadota bacterium | reverse complement strand
TACGCGAGCTCCAACGACCAGAACGCCACGTTCAGCAAGCTCGCCACGCAGTCCCTGTCGGCCGGCTCGTCGTTCCTGGTGACGCCGATCTCGACGCTGTCGTTCGACGTGACCTCGACCAGCTTCACCGCCAACGGAGCGCTGCTGGGCCTCGGGAGCAAGGACGTCTCCGGCCGGGCGTCGTATCGCACCCGTATCCGGCGGTTCGACACCGAGCTTTCCCTTACCGCCGGGCAGGTCCAGCGCACGCGCACCTTCAGCGGCATCACCGCGACCGATCCGTGGGCCACCCGCGCCACGCTGGCCGGCGCGCTCGGATGGCAGACCGGGCGGGGGCGGTTCAGCGCCTCGGCCTCGTACGGCTATGCCGGCACCGGTTCCGGCTACCTCCCCAACGCCCTGCAGGTCGGCGTGGCGGCCAGCGGGCTCGCGATCTCGCACAATCCGAAGATCCCGACCCTGCAGGCGTCGGTCCAGCGATTCGAGTGGTTCGGCGCGCGGAGCGGCGCCACGGTGATGCGGGTGGGGACGATGATCCCGATCGGCGACGCGTACCGCCTCACGGTGGACGTCGAACGGAACCCGTTCCTGCATCCGGACCGCGCCGGGGTCCCGATCGTGGCCGCCATCAAGCTGGAGCGGAGCCTGGTGCTGCCGTTCAGCCACCGCAGCGTGGCGGAACGGGGCTACGTGTTCGAGGACCTGAACGGCAACGGCGCACGCGATCCGCAGGAGCCGGCGATGGAGGGCGTCGTCGTGCGACGCGGCGGGGACGTCGCCGTGACCGACAAGAACGGCGAGTTCCGCTACTACACCAAGAGCCCCAACCCGGTCGCGGTGGACGCCACTTCGCTCGCGATGGGCGTCGTCCCCGGACAGGTCACGCCGGCGTCGGCGCAGGGGCCCGTGAACCTGGCGGTGGTGCCGACCGGGAGCCTCGAGATCGACGTGGTGCCGACCGCCGACCAGCTCGGCCGCCTCCCGACCAGCAAGGACCTCTCGCCGGTCATCGTCGTGGCCACCGACGACCGCGGCACGCAATGGACCGCGCAGGCGGACACCGCCGGCCACGCCCGGCTCGACGCGCTTCCGCCAGGCCGGTACACCATCACCGCCGACCTCTCGGGCCTCAGCGAGCGGCTCCGGGTCATCGGCGCGCCGCCGGTCGTGGCCATCAAGGCCGGCGAGCCGCTCCCGGCCATCCGGATCCCGGTGGGTCCGAACCCGGTCAAGATGTTCAACGCCGTGCCCGGCAAGCCCTCGTCGCTCGCGCGGGAGCGGAAGTGATGCGCGCCCGGACGCTCCTCGCCGGCCTGGCGGCGGCGCTCGCAGCCTGCAGCACGTCGCCCAGCCGGACGGTCAACGCGCCGGTCCAGGGGACGTGGAGCTACACCGGCACTCAGACGTCGCCGGCGCGCACGCTCACGGGGACGCTCACCATCCCCACGGTGGGCGGCGGCACGTTCACCGGGTCGCTGGCGGTCATCGAGCGCGACCAGAACAACAACCAGACCGGCGATTTCTCGGGCCCGATCAACGGCGAGTCGCTCGATTCCACCCACGTGTCGTTCGACGCCGCGTTCACCAGCGAGACGGCGGTCCGTCAGCACGTCGGCGTGGTGAGCGGCGACACCCTCAAGGGCAATTGGGTGGAGCAGGACGGCGGGACCACCTACTCCGGCAGCTTCACTGCCATCCGGACGGGCCCGTGAAGCGCCTCGCCGCCGCGCTCGCCGCGGCACTGCTGCTGGCCCCGGCCGCCGAGGCGCAGTCCACCTGCTCCATTACGGCGTCGCCGGGCAATTGCACCGCCACCCCCAACGTGGCCGTCGGGACTGTGACCGTTGGCACCATCGTGAAGCTGTCGCTCAGCGCCGATAGCGCCACGCTCACGGCCCCCTCGCTCGCCAACTTCGGCCCCGACTCGACGGCCACGATCACCGATCCGGGGGTCCTGACGCTCACGGTCAAGAGCAACTCGAACTACACCGTGACCCTGGCCGCGAGCACAGCCCTCTGGACCGCGCCGATCGGCGCCACCAAGGCCGCCGGCGACCTCTCCTGGGGCACCTCGGGGAGCGGGCCGTTCACCCCGATCTCCACCACGCCGGCCACGGTAATGACCGGCACCCGGACCGCCGGCACCTCCACGACCCTTTCCTACCGGACCGTGTACCACTGGGAGACGACGCCGCCCGGGCAGTACAGCCTCCAACTCACCTTCACGCTTACGAGCCCCTGACGGACTCGGCTGCGTTAGGAATGCACAAAGGGGACCGGCCGATGGCCGGTCCCCTTCGCGTTTCTGGCTTGTCTGTCCATCGGGACGGCGGGATTTGAACCCGCGACCCCTGCAACCCCATTGCAGTGCGCTACCGGACTGCGCTACGTCCCGGAGGGCGTAAACGTAGCCGTCCCCAGCGGGGGACTCAAGGGCGACCCTGAACGCCCCCTCACCCGCCGTCCACCTTCGCTTCACGGGTCCGAGGTCAGGTTCCGTTTGCCTGGCGGCCCACCCGCGGTCCGCCACGCAGAACGGAGGTCGTATGCGACCTGCCCGCATCGCGGCGTTGGGGCTGGCCCTCCTCGCCGCTCCCTTGACCTTGCACGCCGACGGTCGCTCGGACCTGGCCCGCAGGTACATCGCCCGCTACGGCACGTCCGCCGCGACCGCCCACTGGGGCTCGATCCCCAGCTTTTCGCGCCAGACCGGGCTCGCCTGCACCGCCTGTCACACGGCGTTCCCCCAGCTCACGCCGTTCGGGCGGCTCTTCAAGCTGAACGGCTATACCCTCACCGGGCTTCGCGTCCTCGGCGACGGCGAGGAAGATCGCCGGCCCTCGCTCAAGCTCGACGTGGTGCCGCCGGTGTCGGCGATGGTCGTCGGATCGTACACCCAGGTCGGCCGCGACCTTCCCGGCACCCAGAACGGGGGTACCCAGCTCCCGCAGGAACTCAGTCTCTTCATCGGCGAGGCCATCACGCCCAACCTCGGAACCTTCGCGCAGGTGACCTACCTGCCGGGGTCGGGCACGATCGGGATCGACAACCTCGACATCCGCTACGCCGGTCACGCCGCGATCCGGGGACGCCAGTTGCTCTTCGGCGTGACGCTCAACAACGCCCCGCCGGTCCAGGATCCGTGGACCCCCACGCCGGTGGGGCGGTTCCCGTTCGTGAGCTCCCCCACGGCGCCGGGGCCGGCCGCGCGGCCGCTGCTTGACGGCGCCCTGGCCCAGCGAGTCGCGGGGCTCGGGGCGTACGGCCTCTGGGACAACCTGCTCTACGCCGAGGTGAGCGCCTACCGGACCGCCGTCGCCGGGGGGCCACCGGCCCCCGATTCCACCTCGACCGGCACGATCAAGGGTGCCGCCCCGTATTGGCGCCTCGCCCTCGAGCACCAGTGGACCCACACATACGCCGAGGTGGGCGCGTTCGGGATGACGACGGCGCTGTGGCCGGCGGGGGTCGGCGGCTCCACCGACCGCTTCGCCGACGTGGGTGTGGACGCGCAGTTCGAGCGGCGGCTGGGCGGAGGGAGCCTGGCGCTGCACGGCAGCTGGCTGCACGAAGACCAGCGGCTCAACGGAAGCGCGGCCGCGGGGGCCGCCGTGGGCGTCCCGCATTCGCTGGAGGAGTTCCGGGTGGACGCGTCGGTCCTCACCCGGCAGCGGCTCGGCCTTACCGCGGGGTATTTCCGGACCGCCGGCACGGCCGACGCCTTCCGCTACCCGGCCGCGCCCGTGTTCGGGAGCGCCAACGGCAGCCCCAATAGCGAGGGGATGATCTTCGAGCTGACGGCGCTGCCGTGGCTCAACACCAGGTTCGGCGCGCAATACGTCGCCTATGGACGCTTCAACGGCCGGAGCGTCGATTACGACGGCTCCGGCCGGGATGCTGCGGACAACAACGCCCTCTATCTCTTTACCTGGCTCGCCTTCTGAGGTCCGGTCAGGGCTTGCTCTGTCCGTGGCTCACGGCCCAGACGTACGCCGCGACCAGCCGCAGGTCGGCGTCGCTCAGCCCGCCCGGGCGCGCGACCATCGCGGTGTTCTTCACGCCGTGCGTGAGGACCTGCAGGATCATCTGGTAGCTGCCGTCGCCGTTCCGCCATTTGTGCGCCACGAGCGGCGAGGCGATGGCGCCGCCCTGCAGGGCCGACCCGTGGCAGACCCAGCAGTTGCCCTTGCCGTGGAACACCTTGCGCCCGGACTCGAGCGAAGCAGGGGTCACGAGGTTCGGGGGCGGCGCCGCGGCCGAGTCGGGCTGCTGGGCGGCCAGCGGGGTCGCGCCGGCCAGCAGCGCGGCGAGGGTGACGGGCACGGCGCGGAACGGGAACGGCATCAGGTCGCCTTGGGCGGGGAGCACCGGGAAGTTCGCCGGGGACAAGTGAAGGTTCCAGTCATCCCGGCGCGAAGATTTCGCTAGGCCGTGGGCGCCTTGATCTCGCGCAGTCGGCGGAGCGAGGGGACCCGCCACGCCGTGACCGCCACGGTCGCGAGCGTCACCATCCCGCCGAAGACCACCGAGGGGACGGTGCCCAGGAGCCGCGCCGCCAGCCCCGACTCGAAGGCCCCGATCTCGTTCGACGACCCGATGAAGATCGAGTTGACCGCGGAGACCCGCCCCAGGAGGTGCGACGGGGTCCACTCCTGCACCAGCGTGGAGCGGATGACCACGCTCACCACGTCCACCCCGCCGTTGATCGCGAGGAGCACGAGCGACAGCGCGAAGTTCCGCGAGAGCCCGAAGGCGATGATGGAGAGCCCGAAGGCCGCGACGTTGCCAAGGATGGCGGCGCCTGCCCGCCGGAAGGGCGGCCGATGGGCCAGCCAGATGGACGTGAGCACCGCGCCGGCCGCCGGCGCGGCCCGCAGCAGGCCGAGCCCCTCGGGCCCGACGTGGAGGATGTCGGCGGCGTAGACCGGCAGCAGCGCCACCGCACCCCCGAACAGCACCGAGAACAGGTCGAGCGCCATCGCGCCGAAGACCACCGGCTGGCCGGTAACGAATCGGATCCCGCCCGCCAGGCTCTGCCCGATCGGCTCGCGTGCCACCCCCTCGGGGCGGCCGCGGGGGCGGACCAGCAGGAGCACCGCGATCGAGAACGCCATCAGGCCGAAGTCGGTGGCGTAGGCCGCCCCGGCACCGCCGAATCCGTAGATCAGGCCCCCCAGGGCGGGCCCCGCGACGGCCGCGAACTGCCACGACGAGGTCCGCCAGGCCGACGCGTTGGCGTACAGCGCCCGCGGCACCAGTTCCGCGGAGAGGGCGGAGCGGGCCGGCATCAGGAAGCTGCGGGCGAGCCCGCTCACGAAGATGATGGCGTAGAACCAGTGGACGTCGCCGGCGGTGAGGGGGGAGTGCCGCGTCAGGCCGAAGAGCGCGGCGGCGCACCCCGCGAGCACGGTCATCGCCCCGAGCATCACCCGGCGCCGGTCGGTCCGGTCGGCCACGTGCCCGGCGAAGAGCGCCGCCGCGATGAACGGGAGTGCCTCCGCCAGGCCGATGAGGCCGAGCGAGAGGGGGTCGTGGGTCAGGTCGTACACCTGCCACCCCACGACGATGCCGCGCATCGTGACCGCGATGGTCATCGCCATCAGGCTCACGACGAACCAGCGGAAGTCGCCGTGGCGGAGGGAGGCGTACGGGTCGTGCCGATCGGTCGGGCGCGCGGTCATCGGGCCGGAAACGTAATCGGGCCCGCGCCGGCGTGCCCGGTTGATATATCACGCTGTGATATTATGCTTGGGCCCATGACCACCCTGTCCCGGGCGCCCGCCGCGGCCGCCGTCCGCGAGCTGGCCCAGTTCCGCTACCAGCTCCGCCAGTTCCTCCGCTTCAGCGAGCGCGCCGCCCGCGCCGCCGGCGTCACCCCCCTCCAGCACCAGCTTCTCCTCGGCGTGGCCGGGTTCACCGGCCGGGGATCGGCCACCATCACCGAGCTCGCCGAGTTCCTGCAGGAGCGGCACAACGCGGTGGTGGCGCTGGTGACCCGCGCGGTCCGGGCCGGGCTCGTCCGGCGTGGCCCCGCCGGCACCGACCGCCGGGTGGTCCAGGTCTCGCTCACGCCGCGCGGACGGCGGATCCTGGCGGCGCTTTCCCGGCTCCACCGCCGCGAACTCGGCCGGTTCCAGGCCGTGCTCCGGGGGGCCGCCGCATGAACCAGTTCACCCGGAAGGTGCTCGAGCACCCGCGCTTCCGGCGGTACACCTCGCTCGTCCGCGAGGACCTGACCGCCACGTATTCGCGCGACCTCCACAAGTGGCTCCTGGTGGCCCCCATCCTCGGCGTGATCACGGGCCTCCTGATCACGCTCATCGCCGAGATCATCCTCAAGTGGCTCTGGCCCGGGGTGCTGGCCTTCAACCTCCGGAACCCGGTCGCGATGGTCCCGATCCTCGTGGGCGGCTTCGTCGTCGCGGGGCTCATCATGCAGTACCTGACCCCCGACCCCGACCACCACTCCACCGAGGAGATCATCCAGGCGTACCACGAGCACCAGGGCGAGGTCCACCTGCGACCCTTTGTGCCCAAGCTGCTCGCGGCGATCGCCACGGTCGGCTTTGGCGGGAGCGCGGCGCTCGAAGGGCCGAGCATCTACGGCGGGGGCGCGCTGGGCTCGTGGCTCTGGACCCGGCTCCGCCGCGTGGGGCTCGGCCCCCGCGACCGGCGCATCATGCTCATCAGTGGCGCGGCGGCGGGCATGTCGGCCGTGTTCCGCGCCCCGCTCACCGGCATCATTTTCGCACTCGAGATGCCGTACAAGGACGACCTGGCGCACGAGGCGCTGCTTCCCTCGCTCATCGCGTCGGTCGTCTCCTACGCCACGATGGCCGCCTTCCTGGGCTCGGCGCCGCTCTTCGACTTCGCGACCGTCTCGGGATACACCCGCATCGACCTCGTCTGGGCCGCGGCACTCGGCGCCCTCTGCGGCCTCGCCGCGATGACGTTCGACATCACCTTCCGCCGCTTCCGCACCTTCTCCGTCAAGGCGCGGCTCCCGCACTGGATCAAGATGGCCCTGGGCGGGCTCCTGACCGGCCTCTGCGGGCTCGCGTTCCTCTCGCTCTACCACGGCGGACTGGTCCCGATCGGCCCCAACTACGAGGCCGTCTCGCAGATCCTGCGCGAGCCGCACGACTCGCTCGAACTCGTGGTCTTCGGCGTCCTCAAGCTCGTCGCCACGCTGTTCTCGCTCGGCGTTGGCGGGGTGAGCGCGATGTTCGTCCCGCTCTTCCTGTCGGGAAGCTCGTTCGGCACCGCGTTCGGGCAGTCCGTCGTGCACAGCGCCAATCCCGAGCTCTACGCCGCGGTGGGGATGGCCGCGTTCATCGCCGCCGGGTACAAGGCGCCGCTCACCGCGGTGGTGTTCGTCGCCGAGGCCACGGGGGGACACGC
>CAMLHU010000104.1 GCA_946479825.1 uncultured Gemmatimonadota bacterium | reverse complement strand
GCCCTCGCCTATGCCGCGTCCGGCTGGCCGGTACACCCGTGCCAGCCGGACGGTAAGGATCCACTGACCCGGTGGCGGGATGCCGCCACCACCGATGCCCGGATCATCGCGTCGTGGTGGCGGCGCTGGCCGACCGCCAACGTGGCGATCGCGACCGGGACACCTGGCCCCGATGTCGTCGACTTCGATACGAAGGATGGCCGAGCCGGCCTGGACAGCCTCGACCGCCTGCAGGCGGCCGGGCTGCTGTCCGGCGCGTTCGCCCTCGTACAGACCCCGTCCGGCGGGTGGCACCTGTACTACGCCGGAACCGACCAGGGCAACGCCTCGCTACGCCGTCACGGGGTCGACTTCCGGGGGCGGGGCGGCTACGTGCTTGCCCCGCCGTCCCTGGTCGCCGGGCGTTCGTATGTGCTCGCCGAACGTCGGGAGCCGGACGGGCAGCGGGTCGACTTCGCCGCGATCCGGCGGCTACTTGACCCGCCGGCGGCCCTACCGCGCGCCCGGTCGGGTGGCCGTAGCACCCCTGACGCGCTCGTGCGGTGGGTCGCCGCACAGCCGCACGGCGGACGGAACAACGCCCTGTTCTGGGCTGCCTGCCGGGCCGTGGAGGCCGGCGCGGGCCGCGCCGTGCTCGTGGCCCTGGTCGACGCCGGGGTGACCGCCGGCCTGAGCGAAGACGAGGCGGTGCGGACAGTCAAGTCTGCGATGCGCCGGACGGGGTGTGTGGCATGACAGTGACCAGTCTCAGCGACGTCGACCGGCGTCCAAACGGTGCCGCCCTGCTCGATGAGGTACGTCGCGCGGTCACCCGGTACGTCGCGTTGCCCTCGGCTCACGTCGAGGTCGGCGTCACTCTGTGGATCGCGGCCACGCACGCGGTGGACGCGCTCAACACTGCCCCGCGGTTGGCAATCCGCTCGCCCGAGAAGCGGTGCGGTAAGTCGCGGCTGCTCGACCTGGTCGGCGCTCTGTGCCGCAATCCGCTACCGACCGCCAACGTGTCATCGGCCGTGCTGTACCGGGTGATGGGCGGCAAGAACAAGCCGACACTGATCATCGACGAGGCGGACACGATCTGGGGCAACAAGAAATCAGCCGAGCAGAACGAAGACCTGCGCGGACTGGTCAATGCCGGATTCGAGCGCGGACGGCCGACCCTGCGATACAACGCCGCGTCACGCGAGGTTGAGGAGTTGGCAACGTTCGGATTCGTCGCCCTGGCCGGCATCGGCAAGCTACCGGACACCATCACCGACCGGGCCGTGAACATCACCATGCGCCGACGCCGGGCCGGTGAGCGGGTCGACCCGTTCCGATCACGTCGCGACGGCCAGCCGCTCCACCGGCTACGGGAGCGCCTGAGCGTGTGGGTCGAATCGCGGCTGTCCGACATGGAGACGGCAGAGCCGGAGCTACCCGTCGAGGACCGGGCCGCCGATGTGTGGGAGGCACTGGTCGTCGTCGCTGACGCAGCGGGCGGGCGCTGGCCGGCGCTTGCCCGCGACGCGGCGAAAGCGCTGACCGCCGAGCAGGAGGAAGAAGACCACGGCGGGTCTGACTCGCTGCGACTGCTCGCCGACGTGCGCCAGGTCTTCGCCGAGGCCGGCTCGGCGTTCCTGGAATCGCGCGACCTCGTGGTGAAGCTGCGGGGGATCGATGAGGCTCCGTGGGGCGAGTACGACCTCACGGTGATGAGGCTCGCCGAGCGGTTGAAGGCATACAAGATCGCGCCACGGCGGAACCCGGCGGGCACCAAGCGCGGGTACCGCCTCGAAGACTTCGCCGACACGTTCGAGCGATACCTGGTCACTACGTCGTCAGAACCCGTCAGAACGTCAGATTCGCAGGTCACTGGCCCTGACGGTTCTGACGTTCTGACGGGTCAGGCTGTCAGAACGTCAGACGCCACACCGGGCCTGAGCAGGGATTCTGACGACCTGACGACCTCTGACGACTGTCCCCGCTGTGGCTTCCCGTACGACTCCAACGGTCACGCCGCTACCTGCCAACGCGCCGCCGCGTGACCATCCCCCGACTGAACGGAGACCCCCATGATTCCCGCGACTCAGCCATACGTCGCTAGGTACAGCTACACCGCGACGGACAAGAACGGCGATAAGCAGGACAAGGTCGCCAGCCGATCTGTCGTCGCATGGGACAACGACGGCCGCGCCCTGGTCGCCGACGATCGCGGCAGCCTCGTCCCGGCCGTAGCGCTCGCCGGGTTCCAGTACGTCGAGGAGGACGACGACCGCCGGGTCGTCGGCGTGATCCCCGGTGCCGGCTGGCAGATGGTGTGGCAACTGGGCACCCCGGATCAGTACGTCGAACCGGTGCTGTGCTGGCTCGCGTACGCCAACGGCGACGTGAAGCCGGCTGGAGTCGACGAGGACGGCTACAGCGAGACCGTCGACGAGTTCCACACGAGGCCCAAGGTCTATCCGCCAAACGTCGAGATCCCGGCTGCGCCGGCTGGCGGCGATCAGATGACCGAGGACGGAACGGCATGAGGCCCACTCGCCTTCGCACGCCCGGCCCGGCCGATCGTCGGGGATGCCGCGCGCGAGCCGATGGCGGGGCGGGCAGGCGCTCTCGCCTGGCGCTCGATAACCAAACCGCGCACATAACTGTGATTATGTGCGGCCGTTATGCGCCTGATTGTCCACATTCTGTGGAGGCGCTGTGACCGAGCAGTGGACGCCGGAGTTTCCCGGTCAGCGGCCACCGTTCCAGCCCGGCCACACGCTGAGCATGAAGCACGGGGCGTACAGCGAGCGGCGTATCGGCCCGCTCGCTGAGCAGCTCGCCGCCGACCTACTCGCCGACCCGACCACGCCGGACTACCTGCGCGAGGTCCGCTTCGCGGGGGCGGTGTTGGCCTGGGCACGCGCTGAGGCCGTCGTACGGCTGTACCTCGGGTGGCTGGACGCGCAGGACCTCGACAAGCCGGCTCGAGGCGCTCTGTCGGTCCTGGAGGCGCTGCGCAAGGCCGAGGCGGCAGCGGCCACCGCCCGGTCCCGGCTCGGTCTGGACCCGGTCAGCCGGGCGAAGCTGGCCCGCGACCTGGCCACCGCCGGCTTCATGTCGCGGGGCGGGGCCGAGCCGCTGGCGGCCGTGGCCGAGGTCGGCCGGGCCGCGATCGACCGCGCCAGGGCTGCCGGAGCCCTGCCGGGTGAGGTCGACGACCAGGACGTCATCGACGAGACGGGAGACGGGCGTGGCTGACCAGGTGAGCGAGGCGCTGGCGGTGCTGGCCGGGCTGGTGCTGGCCGACGGCCGGCGCTGGGGCGACGCGGCGACCCCGGTCCAGTGGGGCGACGCACGGGCAGTGCTCGACACGTCGGGGCCGCGCCGGCACTGGCTCGGCCGCTCGCGTGGCTACTCGAAGACGACCGACGTCGGCGGGCTGACCATCGCCGCGATGTTGACGCAGCTACCGACCGGGGCGAGCGGGTACGCCGCGGCGGCCGACAAGGATCAGGCCCGGCTGGTCGTCGACGCGCTGCGCGGGTTCGTGGCACGTACGCCGGAGCTGCGCGGGGCGCTGGAGGTTCACACGCATAGGGTCACAGCCACCCGGCGTGGCGTGGCGCTGGAGGTGCTCGCCGCTGACGCCGCGTCCGCGTACGGTCTGCTGCCCGCATGGCTGGTCGTCGACGAGTTGTGCCAGTGGAATGCCACCGCCACCGCGCGGACGTTCTATGAGGCGCTGACCACGGGTCTGCCGAAGGTGTCCGGGTCACGTCAGGTCGTGATGACTACGGCGGGTGACCCGGCGCACTGGTCGCGCAAGGTGTACCAGCGGGCGGTCGCCTCGAAGTTGTGGCGGGTGTCCGAGGTGCATGGTCCGGCGCCGTGGCAGGACGCGGCGGAGTTGGAGGAGGAGCGGGCGCGGCTGTTGCCGTCGTCGTACGCCCGGCTGTTCGAGAATCGGTGGACGGCCAGCGAGGACCGGCTGGTCGACCCGGAGGACCTCGACGCGGCGCTGGTGCTGCGTGAGCCGTTGCCGCCGGCACCGGGTCACCAGTACGTCATCACGGTCGACCTGGGTCTGAAGAATGACCGCACGGTGGTGGCGGTGTGCCACGGGGAGCGCGACGACGCGCGTTCGTTCGGCCCGTCGGTGCGGCTGGTGTGCGACCGCATGGATGTGTGGCAGGGCTCCCGGCAGGCCCCGGTGGAGTTGCAGGCCATCGAGGACCACCTGGTGGCGGTCGCCGGCCGGTACGCGCCGTGTCGGGTGCTGGTGGACCCGTACCAGGCGGTCGGGCTGATTCAGCGGTTGGCGTCGCGGCAGGTGCGGGCGGAGGAGTTCGTCTTCTCGTCGCAGTCGGTGGGCCGGGTGGCGCACGCCCTGTTTTCGGTGCTGAAGCATCGCCGGGCGACGCTGCCGGACGATGAGGCGCTACGTGAGGAGCTGCTGAACGTACGGCTTCGGGAGACGTCGCCGGGGGTGTATCGGCTGGACCACGATTCGGGTCGTCACGATGACCGGGCGATCGTGCTGGGCATGGCGGCGGCGCACCTGCTCGGCGACCAGCGGCGCGGCCCGGATCTCGGCGCGTGGCTGTCTCAGGCGTCGGCGGTGGCACAGGCGCGCCCGATGGTGTCCGGCCTGGACGTGCGGGGATGGGTTCGGCGATGACGTTGCAGCTACCCGCCGGGCTGTTCCTGACCGCCCGAGACTGTGCCCTGGTCGACTGCGCGTTGCGCGAAGGCCTGGCTGTGCTGAGCCGTCGGAACGGGGGAATCCCGCCCGGTACCTACGAGGTAGCCGCGGCGATCCGGGGCGAGGCTGAGCGATTCCGCCACCAGCAAACGCGCTGGTCAGAGGCCAGTAGCGCAACTGAAGGCGAGGTTGTGGACCTGTTCGGCGCACAGTCAGAGGCGATCGAGCTGACCACCACAGAGGTCGCTCGCCGGTATGGCTGTAGCGCCGGTTACGCCCGGAGACTCGCTGCCAGTGGCGCCGTTGTGGCGCGGCGGACGAGTAGTGGATGGCTGGTGGATGCCTCATCGGCGGCGGCGTGGGCGGGTCAGCGCTCCCACATCGCAGCCTGAAAGGAGGCGTTCCCATGTCGGGGACAGCCGTACGGATCGAAACCCACGAGAGGCAGCGGCACCTGGTTGTCACGACGGCCAGCGGCCAGCGGATCACGACAGCCGGCGTCGCGGCGGTGCTGAACGTGCTCGCCGGCTACTACGCCGGACTGCACGAGCAGGACGCGGCCGAGGTCGACCGGGTGTCGGTCGAGCCACCGTCCGGAGTACCGACGCACATCCACGACGGTCTGTCGTCGCGGTTCGTCACGATCGCACCGACCCGGATCGACGCTGTACTGGCGGCCACCGGGCAGGCCGAGGTCGCCGATCAGGTGGCGGCGGCGCTGACCAGTGCCGGGTACGCCGTGCTGTCGTGCACCGCGCTCGTCGTGGCGGGTGAGGCGTAGATGTCGCGCACGACGACCCCGGAGCAGCAGCGCGTGCGGCTGGCCGCGCAGCTTGCCGACCTTCAGCAGCGCCGGTCCCGGCTCGGTACGCAGCTTGCCGCGGCTGAGTCCGGTTGGGCGGCGTCGCTGGCGGCCGGTGAGGCGACCGACAAGCACACGGATGCCCGGCGTCGGCTGCTCGCCGAGATCGAGGATGTCGACAGCGAGCTCGGACGCGTGGGCGGTTGGCTGGCCGAGGTCGACGCGGCGATCGAGCGGACACGGCGCGAGGCGGCCTATGACGCGCTGGTGAAGCGGTTCGAGGACGCGAAGGCGTCGGCGAGGGCCAGCGCCGATCGGTACGTCGGTGACGCCTGGCAGGTGCTCCAGGACACCATCGCCGCCGCGACGCGCGTACATGAGGCGTACCGGGAGGCGAAGCGACTGCACGGCGAAGCTGAGCAGCTCGCGCAGGCCGTCCACAACGAGGCGGCGTACCTGTTCGGGCAGGACGTTCAGCCGGCCGTTCCCAACACGCTGGTTGAGGCGCACCGGGATCGGTTCGCCGAGCACAGCCTGGCCGGCAGGTTCCACATCCTGCGCTACTTCGATGCCACGACCAAGGGTGCGGCGCTGACCGCCGCGCACCTGGGCGAGGCGGCCTCGGGTGAGGTGGGCAAGCGATGAAACTGCCCGACCGGTACGAGCAGGCGTACCAGTGCAAGGGTGCCGCGATGCGGGCCGAGGTCGAGCGGCTGTCGCTGACACCGACCGAACTGCTGGCCCGGCTGATCGAGGTCGAGAAGCTGGACCGGAAGATGTGGCAGCCGGGGATGCCGGCCGAGCTGGTGCGCGGCTACTCGGAGCGCTCGGTGGCGATTCTGAAGGCGATGCCGCGGGCCGAGCTGGACCGGGAGTTGACCCGGCTGGAGCACACGGCGATGAACGCGAACGACCCGGCGCTGCGTGCCGGGTGCTGGGAGCGGCACACGGCGCTGAAGTCGGCCAACCCTCAGCCGTCGATCGAGTCGGTGGCCGAGGCCCGGCGGCAGATGGCCGCTCAGCGGCCGAAGCCGGCCCGCCCGGCGGTTCAGCCGAAGGCGGCACCGTCTCGTCGCACGCCGCCAGCGGCGCCGGCCGGGGATCGGATGCTCTACAAGGATGCGGCGGCGACCATTCGCCGCGCGGTCGGCGAGGCGGTCGGCGAGGCGGTACGCCGGCAGGAGGCTGTCGTCGACCGGCTGGAGCGGCAGGTCCGCGAGGTCAAGGGCCGCATCGAGGCGGACAACCGGGCGCAGGGCTGGCCCCCGCCGGTCGTCAAGGCGGCCGGCAAGCCGAAGTCGGCCGACAGGTCGGCGCAGGCCGAGGAGTACCGGCGCAAGGCTGCGGCCACCACTGACCCGGTGCTGCGTATGGGCTACCTGGCCCAGGCCCGCAAGCTGGAGGGCTGAGCCGTGGATTCGATGCAGTCGACGACCGCCCGCTACCGCTGGCGGGTGGCCGACATCGAGATCTACGCCGAGCAGATGGCGCCACGCATGGGCGACCTGCTGCGCACGGTGGCCGACATGCTCCAGCTTGCCGAACGGACCCTCGGCACGGCTCGGCAGGCGTGCGACAACGCGGCCACGGTGCGGGTGTTCCTGGCCGACCAGGGCGTCGACGACCTGGACCAGGTACCGGACCCGGTGGCGCTGCTCGGCGCGAACGTGACCGATCCGCGGGCGGTGGCGTTGTGGCGGGCGGTCGTCGACGGCCGCACAGCGGCGCTGCTCGAGGCGGTGGATCGTGTCTGAGTACCTGCCGCCCCTGGTCGCCAAGCTGACCGGCGATATCTCGGGCCTGGAGAAGGCGTTCGCCGAGGCTGAGGTGCTGGTCGACAAGTTCGGTAAGGACGTAGAGGCCAAGTCGACGACCTCGGCGAAGACGACCGGGCAGAAGTCGGGCAAGGCGCTGCTGGACGAGTTCGCCGCGACGATTGGCCGCAGCGGGTCGGGCAGTCTGGGCCAGTTCTCCCGCGACCTGGACAAGATGTTCCGGCAGGCTGGGAACAAGGGC
>CAMLHU010000103.1 GCA_946479825.1 uncultured Gemmatimonadota bacterium | reverse complement strand
AGCGTCCGAGCTTCCCGACCAGCACGGTCGCCGAGGTGGACCGGCTGGTCGGCGCCCTCCGCGAAATGGATCAGGAACTCGCCGTCCGCTTCGAGGCGCTCCGCCGCGCCGAGGCCCGCATTGCCGCGGTGGTGGAGGCGATGCTCGAGGGGGTCATCGCGGCCGACGCCCGCGGCACGGTGGTCCTCGCCACCGCCGGCGCCCGGCGCCTGCTCGGCTACCCCCCGGGGGCGCTCCTGCCGGAGCTCGACGCGCTCTTCCGCTCGCGCGACGCGCGCGAGGTCGTGGACCTGGTCCGGCGCGGGGAGTCGGTGACCGGCCGGGAGCTCGAGCTCGACGGGCGGACCATCCTCGCCAGCGCGCGGCCGCTCCCCATCGGCGGCGCGGTGCTGGTGCTCCACGACCTGACCGAGGTCCGCCGGCTGCAGGTGATGCGGCGCGACTTCGTGGCCAACGTCTCGCACGAGCTCAAGACGCCGCTCACCTCGATCACCGGCTACGCCGAGACGCTGCTCGCCGACCGACCCGACCCGGCGACGGCCGAGCGGTTCCTGCACGTCATCGCGAACAACGCGCACCGGATGCAGCGCCTGGTGGACGGCCTGCTGGACCTGGCCCGGGTGGAGTCGGGGCGCTGGCAGCCGGTGCCCGAGCGCCTGGACGTGGCCGCGCTCGCCCGCGAGGCGTGGGACGGGCTCGGCGACCGGGCCGCGGCGCGGCAGGTCCGCCTGCGGACCGACATCGCCGCGAACGCCGCCCACGTCGTGGCCGACGCCGACGCGCTGCGCCAGGTACTCACCAACTACCTCGACAACGCGCTCCGGTACGCGCCGGACGGGAGCGTCGTCACCGTCGGCACCGAGCGCCAGGGCGACGGCACCCGGATCGCGGTGACCGACCAGGGGCCGGGCGTCGCCGCCGAGCACCTGCCGCGGCTCTTCGAGCGGTTCTACCGGGCCGACCCGTCCCGTTCCCGGGACGAAGGGGGGACCGGGCTCGGCCTCGCGATCGTGAAACACCTGGTGGAGGCCCAGGGCGGCCGGGTCGGGGCGGAGAGCCGGCTCGGCGGCGGGATGACCGTGTTCGCGTGGCTCCCCGACCTGCGCCCCGGCGCCGCCTGAGGGCGCGTTTTACGTGACCGTGACACGACGGCCCTCGGCGCGTGACGCACCGGGGGCTTCTTGTTGCGCGACCGGCAGAGACCGGACAGTGACCACTTCACCCAAGGATGGAAGCTCCATGGCACAGATCGCTCGTCGGGCCGCGGCACTCCTCGCCCTCCTCGCGCTTGCGGGGGCGGGGCGCGCGGCCGCCCAGCAGACCCAGCCGCAGGTCTCGGTCGGCGGCGTGGTCTACGCGCAGTACCTGTACCAGCTCAAGGACACCGCGAACCACCAGAACGGGTTCGACGTGACCCGGGCGTACGTGACCGTGGTGGGCAAGTTCCAGCAGGGACTGATGACCCGCGTGACGACCGACATCTATCGCGCGGCCGACAGCTCGACCGTGGTCCGGCTCAAGTACGCCTACCTCGCCTGGACGCCGGAGAAGAGCCACCTGACCTACCGGTTCGGCCTCACCCAGACCCCGTGGCTGGACTACGAGGAGACGCTCTGGGACTACCGGATGCAGGGTTCGATGGCGCTCGACCGGAACGGGTACGTCACGTCCTCGGACTTCGGCGCCGCGGTGGACGGCACCTGGAACCAGGACAAGGTGAACTTCCAGGCCGGCGTCTATAACGGCGAAGGGTACAGCAAGGGGACCGGCGACCAGCGGAAGGACGTCGCGGCCCGGGTCTCGGTCCGGCTCCTCGACACCGACGACAACAGCAAGGTCGGCGGGCTCCGCCTCACCGGCTTCACCGACATCGGCAAGCCGACCAGCGGCGGCAAGCGCGACCGGTACACCGGCCAGGTCTCCTACCGCACCAAGGCCCTGACCCTCGCCGGCGAGTACACCAGCGCCACCGACACCGTGACCGCGCCGGCGACCGCCGAGCGGAAGGGCAGCATCGTGAGCGCCTTCGGCACCTACAAGGTGCCGGCCAGCAAGGTGATCCTGGTGGCCCGGGTGGACGTGGTCGACCCCAACACCAGCGTCTCGGGCGACAAGCAGACCCGCATCATCGGCGGCATCGCCTACCAGGTGACGCCGAACTGGCGCGCGATGGTCGACGTGGACAACCTCTCGTACGAGAGCACCCCGACGCCGACGCAGGAAGCCAAGCGCTCGACCCTCTACTTCCAGTCGCAGCTCACCTTCTGACCTGACCGGAGCGAACGTCTCATGACCCGTACCCTCTCCATCGGCGCCCGGCTCGGCCTCGTCGGCCTGGCCGCCGCCCTCGGCGCCGCCCCCGTGGCGGCGCAGAGCCTCACCGGCGCCGGCTCGACCTTCGGCACGCCGATCTACACCGCGTGGGCCGACGCCCTCAACAAGAAGACCGGCATCCAGATCAACTACCAGTCGATCGGGTCCGGCGGCGGCATCAGGCAGTTCACCGAGGGCACCGTGGACTTCGGCGCCACCGACGGCCCGATGACCGACGCCCAGATCGCCGCGGTCCAGGGCAAGGTGCTCCACCTCCCGACCGTGCTGGGCTCGGTGGTCCTCACCTGGAACCTCCCGGCGCTCGGCGGCAAGCAGCTTCGGCTCGACGGCCCGACCATCGCCGGCATCTACCTCGGCGAGATCACCCGCTGGAACGACCGCCGCATCGCGGCGCTCAACCCGGACGTGAACCTCCCGGCCCAGGACATCATCGTCGTCCACCGGTCGGACGGGTCGGGGACGAGCTACATCTTCACCGACTACCTGAGCAAGGTGTCGCCGGAGTGGAAGCAGCGCGTGGGCTTCGCCACCTCGGTCAACTGGCCGGTCGGGCTCGGCGGCAAGGGGAGCGAGGGCGTGACCCAGCAGGTCAAGCAGACCGAAGGCGCCATCGGCTACGTCGAGCTCATCTACGCGCTCAGCAACAAGCTGCCGTTCGCCCGGGTCAAGAACGCCGCCGGTAACTTCGTGGAGCCGTCGCTCCAGACCACGAGCAACGCCGCGGCGGGCGCCAAGTGGCCCAAGAACACCGACTTCCGGGTCTCGATCACCGACGCCCCGGGGAAGGAGTCGTACCCGATCGCCTCGTTCACCTGGCTCATCGTCCGGCCGGACATGACCGACGCGACCAAGGCGAAGGCCCTCAAGACCTTCCTCGAGTGGATGATCACCCCCGAGGCCCAGCAGATGGCGGAGAAGCTCGAGTACGCCCCGCTGCCGCCCCCGGTGATCGCGCTCATCAAGACCCGGCTGGCGACGCTGACCGTCAACGGGAAGCCGATCCGCTAGCACGGGGGAAGAGCAGGTGAGGAGAGGAGGAGGCGAGGAAGAGAGGTTCTTCCTCCAGCTTCCTCCTCTCTTCGTCTTCTCGGGCCCCTCCCCCTCTCTCCTCTTCGTCTCCGCCCCCCGTGACCGATCCGTTACACACGCGTGACCGGCCGGCCGGAGGCGCCGGGTAGGTTCACCCGCGCATGGCCACCACCGTCCCTCCCGCTGCGCTCGAGGCGCGTCACACCGGCGACCGGATCTTCCGGATCGTCCTGACGCTCGCCGCCGTGGCGATCCCCATCCTGCTGGCGTTCCTGGTGGCCGAACTCTGGGAGGGCGCGCTCCCGGCCATCCACAAGTTCGGGACCAGCTTCCTGACCCGGAGCGTCTGGGATCCGGTCGCCGAGGACTTCGGCGCCCTGCCGCTCATCGTGGGGACGCTGGTCTCGTCGTTCCTCGCGCTCCTCCTGGCCGTGCCCCTTGGCCTGGGGGTCGCGATCTTCCTGACGGAATTCGCGCCCCGGTGGCTGCGGCAGCCGGTGGCCTTCCTGGTCGAGCTGCTGGCCGCCGTGCCGAGCGTGGTGTACGGGCTCTGGGGGATCTTCGTCCTCATCCCGTTCCTCCGGCGGGTGGCCTTCCCCGCCCTGCGGACCGCGTTCGGCTTCCTGCCGTTCTTCCAGGGGCCGATCTACGGGCCGTCGATGCTCGCGGCGTCGGTCATCCTCGCGATCATGATCCTGCCGTTCATCATGTCCGTCGCGCGGGAGGTCCTCGCCGCGGTGCCCTCCACCCAGCGCGAGGCGGCGCTGGCGCTCGGCGCCACGCGCTGGGAGGCGGTCGCGACGGCGGTCGTTCCATACGCCCGGTCGGGGATCCTGGGCGCCGCGGTGCTGGGCCTGGGCCGCGCGCTGGGCGAGACGATGGCGGTCACGATGCTCATCGGGAACACCCACGACCTCTCGGCCTCGCTCTTCGCGCCGGGATACACGATGGCGGCGGTGATCGCCAACGAGTTCTCCGAGGCCGCCACCCCGATGCACTTCGCCGCGCTCACGTACGTCGCCTTCGCGCTGCTGGTCATCACCGTGCTGGTGAACGCCGGCGCCCGGCTCCTCATCTGGCGCGTGACGCGGGGCGCGGGCGGGAGGCCGGCGTGATCCGCGAGCGCCTCCGAGGCTTCAAGAACGGGACGATGATCGCCCTGCTCGCGCTGGCGGTCGTGCTCGCGCTGCTGCCGCTCGGGCTCATCCTCGGCCATCTCGTGGTGAAGGGCGCGTCGAGCCTCGACTGGAACTTCTTCACGAAGGTCCCGGCCCCGGCGGGGCAGTCGGGCGGCGGGGTGGCCAACGCCATCGTCGGGACGCTGATCATCGTCGGCGGGGCGGCGCTGATCGGCCTCCCGATCGGGATCGCGGCGGGCGTCTTCGCCGCCGAGTACCCGGGCACCCGGCTCTCGTGGCTCACCCGCTTCGTCGCCGACGTGATGAACGGCACGCCGTCGATCGTCGTCGGCGTCTTCGCCTGGACCTGGATCGTGGCGCGGCAGAAGCACTTCTCGGGCGTCGCCGGAAGCGTCGCCCTCGCGCTCATCATGATCCCGATGGTGATGCGGACAACAGAGGAGATGATCCGGCTCGTCCCGCAGGCGCTGCGCGAGTCGGCGCTCGCGCTCGGCATCCCGCGCTGGCGGACCGGGCTCACCATCGTGGTCCGCACCGCGCTCCCCGGCGTGGTGACCGGCAGCCTGCTCGCGGTGGCCCGGGTGGCGGGCGAGACGGCGCCGCTGCTCTTTACTGCGCTCGGCAGCCAGTACCTGGGGCTCGACCCGCGCCAGCCGATGGCGGCGCTGCCGCTCGTCATCTTCAACTACGCGACCGGCCCCTATGAGGACTGGCACCGGATGGCCTGGGCGGCGTCCCTCGTGCTCCTCCTGGTGGTGTTCATCCTGAGCCTGAGCGCGCGGTTCGCCACGCGTCGGAGGTCCTGAGCCCGTGACCGGATCCGTCCCCCACATCGCCACCGAGCGGCTCACCGCCCTCTACGGGAAGGTGGCCGCCGTGAAGGATGTGACGCTCGCCTTCCAGCCCAACACGGTCAACGCCCTCATCGGCCCGTCCGGCTGCGGCAAGTCCACGTTCCTGCGGTCCCTCAACCGGATGCACGAGCTCACGCCCGGCGGGTGGATCACCGGCAAGGTCCTGCTCGACGGCGAGGACGTATACGCACCCCGGGTGAATCCGACGGCCCTCCGCCGCCGGGTCGGGATGGTGTTCCAGAAGCCGTCGCCGTTCCCGACGATGTCGATCTTCGAGAACGTGGCCGCCGGCCCGGTGCTGACCGGGGCCGTCCGGAAGCGGGACCTCCCCGACCTGGTCGAGACCTGCCTGCGGCAGGCCGCCCTCTGGGACGAGGTCAAGGACCGGCTGCGGCAGCCGGCCACGGGACTCTCCGGCGGACAGCAGCAGCGGCTCTGCATCGCCCGTTCGCTCGCCAACAAGCCGGAGGTCCTGCTGCTGGACGAGCCGTGCTCGGCCCTCGACCCGATCTCCACCCAGCGGATCGAGGAGCTGCTGCTCGAGATCAAGCGCGACTATACCATCATTCTCGTGACGCATAACCTCCAGCAGGCCGCCCGCGCGTCGGACTACACCGCGTTCTTCGACGCGGGGCGCCTGGTGGAGTACGGTCCGACCCGGCGGCTGTTCACCACCCCGACGGAGGAACGGACCGAGGCATACATCACCGGGAGGTTCGGATGAGCCAGGACCTGCACCGCCACTTTCACGACGAGCTCAACCACGTGAAGGTGCGCCTGCTGACGATGTCCGGCGACGCGGAGGCCGCCCTCGGCCTCGCCGTGGACGCGCTGCTCGGGCGTGACCCGGCCAAGGCCCGCCAGGTCATCGCCGGCGACCGCGCCATCGACGCGCTCGAAGTGGAGATCGAGGAGAAGTGCATCGAGCTCCTCGGCCTGCAGCAGCCGATGGCCCGGGACCTCCGGATGCTCACGGCGGCGCTCAAGATCGCCAACGACCTCGAGCGGGTGGGCGACCACGCGGTCAACATCGCGCAGTCGGCCGAGCGGCTGGCCGAGTCGCGGCCGATCGCGCCGGAACCCGAGCTCGTCGAGATGGCGCGCATCGCGCGCGAGATGCTGGCCGAGGCGCTCGAGTCGTTCGTGCGCGCCGACGCGGCGGCGGCCCGGGCGGTCTGCCGCCGGGACGACCAGGTGGACGCCCTCCATCGCTCGGTGTTCCGGATCCTGCTCACCCATATGATGGAAGACGCCCACATGATCGGGGCGGGGATGGAGCTCTTCCTCGTGAGCCGGAACCTGGAGCGGGTGGCCGACCTCGCCACCAACATCGCCGAGGACGTGGTGTTCCTGGTGGAGGGCAAGTCGATCAAGCACCACGCGGAGGATCGGGGCGGAGATCGGTGAACGGTCAACGGTCAATGGTGAACGGGACAGCGTGAACGGGAAACGGGCCGCCGGATGAGATCATCTCCGACGGCCCGTTCACCGTTCACCGTTCACCCTTCACCGTTCACCGCCTTGCCCGCTCACCTCTTACCGCTCACCGCTCACTGCCCCGCTCACTCCCCGTACGGCACCCAGATGTTCTTGACCTGGGTCGCCGAGTCGAGGAACTCCTCCCCTTCCCCCTGCACCCGGTCCGACCAGTCGCGGTCGCGGCCGTAGGACACCCAGGTCCGCTTCAGGTTGGCGGCCGAGAGCTTCTCCACCTCCGCGCTGCCGGCGGCCGAGCCGAAATACCACATCGCGTCCACGTCGTCGTGGGCGGCGAGCACCCGGCTCAAGTCGTCCCGGGGGCCGGTGACGAGGTTGATCACGCCGGCCGGCAGGTCCGAGGTCTCGAACACCTGGTACAGGTCCGTGGCAACGAGGGGCGCGCGCTCGGACGGCACGACCACCGTGGTGTTGCCGAGCGCCACGGCGGGCGACACCAGCGACACGAGCGCCAGCAACGGCGCCTCGCGCGGGCAGGCGACGCCCATCACGCCGATCGGCTCCGGCATCGCGAGCGTGACGTTGCGGTACGGGGTGTGGTGCACGCGCCCGTCCCACTTGTCGGCCCAGGCCGCGTAGGTGAAGAGCCGGCGGATGGACGCGACGACCTCCGCCCCCGCCACCTAGGCGGTCACCCCGGATCAGCACGAGAACCGCGGAGACCCCCAACGTTGCGGGGGCGG
>CAMLHU010000102.1 GCA_946479825.1 uncultured Gemmatimonadota bacterium | reverse complement strand
TGCCGGTGACCACCCGGAACTGGAACACGATCGGCGCGATCGTGAAGGTGCTGGAGGGAGGCAGGGCCGAATAGCCCCTCGATCGGATCGGGACAGCCTCAACCACGGAGGGCACGAAGACGCACGGGGCTCTGCGTGACAGTGTGGTCGGCCCACCGGCTTCCGGGTCAGACGGCCAGTGAGCGGCGAGCGGTGAGCTGCAAGTGGGTCACGCTGTCCCGTGTACGTCGAGATGCTGGCCGTCGCCCGAAGCATTCCCTGGGGAGCGGTGATACCATTCGCGTGTGACCGATTCCCCCCCTCGCCAGGACCCCGCCCTCCTCCGCCGCCTCCTCCGGGCCCGGGACCGGATGGACGCGGCGTCGCACGAGGCGTGGCCGGTCCGCCGGCTGGCGGCGGTGAGCGGCGTCTCGGCGGCCCACTTCGCCCGCTCGTTCCGGCAGGCCTTCGGCGTCCCCCCACACCGCTACCTCCTCACCCGGCGCATCGAACGCGCGACGGCGCTGCTCCGCGACACCGACCTGCCCATCATCGAGATCGCCTTCCGGACCGGCTGGGAGAGTCTCGGCACCTTCGGCCGCACCTTCCGCGACATCGTCGGCGAGAGCCCGAGCGCCGTCCGTGCCCGCGGGGCGGCGCCACCCCACCAAGCCCGCCCCGTGCCCGCCTGCGTCCTCCGGGCCATCCACCGGCCGCACCTGACGACCGCAGTTTCGGAGAAGCGGCGGAAGGCGGCGCGCGGTATGATCGGGTCCCCACACCAGGAGACCCGATGACGCAGGGCATCGAAGTGGTCGGCCTCTACGTGCACGACCAGGACGAGGCGCTCGAGTTCTACGTGGAGAAACTCGGCTTCCGCGTCCATACCGACGTCCGCAACGGCGACTACCGCTGGCTCACCGTCCAGCACCCCGACCAGCCGTCGTTCCAGCTCGGCCTGTTCGCCCCCGGTCCGCCGGTGCTCGACGACGCGACCGCGCAGGCCGTCCGCGCCATCGTGGCCAAGGGCGCGATGCCGCCGCTGGTGCTGGTGGTGGCCGACTGCCGCGCCGCCTACGAGCGGTACAAGGCCCGCGGCGTGGAGTTCATCCAGGAGCCTATCGACCGCTACGGCACCGTGGACGCCGGTTTCCGCGACCCGTCAGGGAACGGTTGGAAGCTGATCCAGGCCAGGCGGTGAGGTCCCATATATGAGGAAAGGAACGACGACCACGTCGCAGCCCGCCTCCGCCCTGATCGACGCCCGGATCAGGGAGCTCGGCGACTGGCGCGGACAGACCCTCGCCCGGATCCGGGCGCTCATCCGGGAAGCGGTCCCCGACGTGGTCGAGGAATGGAAGTGGGCGGTGCCGGTCTGGTCGCGCAACGGCATCATCTGCACCGGCGAGAGCTACAAGAGCGCGATCAAGCTGACCTTCCCGCACGGCGCCTCGCTCGACGATCCTACGGGGCTCTTCAACTCGAGCCTCGAGGGGAAGGTCCGGCGGGCCATCGACCTCCGCGAGGGCGAGCGGATCAATGAGCGCGCGTTCAAGGCGCTGGTCCGGCGGGCGGTGGCGCACAACGTGGCGGCGACGGCCCAGCAATGATCGAGACCTGCAGGCGATCGACCCCGCCGCTCCCAGAGCATCACCGAAGTCTCATCCGCCCTTCACAGTGATCCACGTCCCGGCCAGCTAGCGTGCGCACAATACGCCAGCCGGACCGGGAGGGAATGTGGGTCACATCGTGCGGGCCTCCTCCACGGGGCGCAGGGCGCCATCGGCAACGTGGTGGCGCTCGATCGCCGTGTTCGTCGTACTCCTCGCGCTGTCAGCATGCGTGTCGGTCACCTATCAGCGCCCCGGCAATGCGATCGCGCCGCGCTCGGGTGAGACGCTGGTGTTCGGCCGGGTGCGCTTCTTCCACGACGGCCGCGAGTTCTTCCCCTGGAACACCGACCTCGTGCCCGCCTCGGTGGGCACCAACACCGAGCGGCACCTCTGGCTCCTCCGCCTGGGGCGCCGAGCGGTGTCGGCGGAGGTGCATCCCGACCCCGATGGGTCGCTCGCCATCTGGCTCGGCAGCGGGGACTACGCGCTCCTCGGCAGCACCGAGCTCGGATCCGACGGCGCCCCGCCGTACGAAGTGGTGGCGCTCGTCCGCGTGCCGGCCGGCCCGGTGTCGGCCTATGCCGGCGACCTCGAGCTGCGGACGGAGCGCCACGAAGGCGGTCACCTCTCCCGCAGTGAGCTGGGCGACGCATCGGTGGCCCTGGTCCCGATCGACATCGCCAGGGCGACGGTCGAACAACGTCTGGGGAAGCTGCCCGAAGCGCCCGCGACCTCACCCTGGTGCGTGGGAGACAGCGTGCCGTCGTTCAACGACCCCGGGCTTGCGGCGCGCGCCAAGGCGCTGCTCGACCGTCAGTGCGGGGACACCACGACGCCGGCGCCGGCCGACACGAACGACCCCGCGCGCGTCGCCCTCTACGGGATCGGCGACACGGTGCTGGGTTACGTCACCCTCGGCAGGTCGACCACCGCGGAGGCCGCGAGGGCCCTGCAGGCGCTGGGCGGGCTCGGCCCGCCGCGCAACAACGACATCACGTTCACGGTCGGACCCTCCAAGATCCACCCGGCGCTGATCTTCACGCCGCCGGGGACGATGCACCAGCTCTACTTCGACCGCGATACGCTGGTGCTGGTCGTCTCCGGCATTCCCCGCGGCATCCCGGCCACCCGGAGCGGGTTCCTGGCCCGGTATCCCGCGGCGCGCGAGACCCGTCGGGAAGCGGGTTGGTACGAGATGCAGGCGCCGCTCGACCGGTGCACCTGGCTCATCGCGGTGTTCACCGCCGGCACCGACGCCATCGAGTCGGTGGGCCTGGCGCGCGCCTGTCCGGGGTCGTAGCGCGCAGGACGGGTCCGCTACGTCCCTCGACGCCTGCGCAGCTGGCCCGCGAGGGACGCCGCCCGTACTATTTGTGCGGGTACCCGCCGGTCTCGTCACCCGACGTCGCAGTGCTTCGAGGTCCCATCGTGTTCGATATGGTCCAGCGCGCCCTCGTCCGGGGCGCTACTCTCGCACTGATCGCCGCTGCGCTACGTGCCCCAGCCGCATCGGCACAGCGACCCGCCGTCGACCTCAGGGCCGCCGCCGAGCTCGTGGCGCGGGTGGTCCCGGGCCACGCCGCCGGATTCCACGTGGCCGCCATCCCCGACAGCGCGGGGCTCGACGTCTTCGAGGTGGCGCAGGATGGCCGGCAAGTCGCCCTCCGTGGATCCTCCGGCGTGGCGATCGCGTCGGCCCTCAACTGGTACCTGGAGCACGTGGCGGGGGTGAACGTCTCCCTCCCGTTCCAGCCGATCCGCCTCACGACGCTCCCGCCGGTCCCCACCCCCGTCCGCATCCGCACGCCGTATCGGTTCCGCTACTTCTTCAACTACTGCACCTTCTCCTACTCGATGGCGTGGTGGGACTGGAACGACTGGCAGCGGATGATCGACTGGATGGCGCTCAAGGGGATCAACACCCCCCTCGCCGTCACCGGGCAGGAAGCGGTCTGGCGCGCGACGCTCCTCGACCTCGGGTTCTCCCGCCGGCAGGTGGCCGACTTCCTGGTCGGCCCCGCCTACCTGCCCTGGGGATGGATGGGGAACATCGACGGGCTCGGCGGCCCCCTGCCCGACTCGTGGATCGACAGCCACATCACCCTCGAGCGCCGGATCCTGGCCCGCGAACGCTCGCTCGGGATGCGGCCGGTGCTGCAGGGATTCACCGGGCACGTGCCGGAGTCGATCACGAAGGTCTTCCCGGGCGCCCGCATCCACCGGACCGGCGACTGGTCCGCCGGCTTCAGCGGCACCTGGTTCCTCGACCCCCTCGACCCGCTCTTCCAGCGCATCGGCCGCCGCTTCATCGAGCGGCAGACGGCGCTCTACGGCACCGACCACCTCTACGCCGCCGATCCGTTCAACGAGATCGACCCGCCGTCCAACGACTCGACCTTCCTGGCCGGGATGGGCCACGCCATCTACTCGTCGATGGCAACGGCGGATCCACAGGCGACCTGGCTGCTGCAGGGGTGGTTCCTCTACTACCAGGCGAAGTTCTGGCAGGACCCGCAGGCCGAGGCGCTCCTCGGCGCCGTGCCGGACGACCGGATGGTGGTGCTCGACCTCTGGGGGGACCGGCACCCGGTGTGGCAGGCGCGCCGGGCGTTCTACGGCAAGCCGTGGGTGTGGAACGTGCTCTACAACTTCGGCGGCAAGCTCAGCGTCAACGGCGACCTGCCGTCGATCGCGCGGAACCTCGACAGCGCCCTCCGGAGCCCGGCGCACGGGCGGCTCGCCGGGCTCGGCATGATGATGGAAGGGCTCGGCACCAATCCGATCGTCCCCGACTTCGTGCTGGACCAGGTGTGGCGCGACAGCGTGCCCGACATCGCGCAGTGGACGCACGCCTATGTGACTCGCCGCTACGGCGCCGACGATGCGGCGGCGTGGAGCGCGTGGCAGGCGCTCCTGGCCACCGCATTCCGTTCGAGCGCCCAGACCGGGAACTTCCTGGCCGAGCGGCCGCAGTTCTACAAGGCGGGGACGGCGTATCGCTCGGAGCCGGTGGCGCCGTACGACGTGCACCTGCTGGCCGGGGCGCTCGATTCGCTGCTCGCGGCGGCGCCCGCACTGGGGCGGAACGACAACTACCGGTACGACGTGGTCAACCTGACCCGGCAGGTACTCGGCCAGCTGGCCATCCCGTTCGTGTCGCAGGTGCAGGACGCGTACACGCGCGGCGACCGGGCGGCGCTCGACACCGCCGCTGCGCGGGTGACCCGACTCCTCGGCGACCTCGACACCCTGGTCGCGACGCGGCAGGAGTTCCTGCTCGGGCGTTGGATCGGCGATGCGAAGCGATGGGGCCGCACCGACGCCGAGCGAAGGTTGTACGAGTGGAACGCGCGGAACATCATCACGCTGTGGGGCACCAAGTGCACCGAGGGGCAGAACGACGACCTCAACCTCTACGCCTTCAAGGAATGGGCGGGGATGTTCTCGTCGTACTTCCTGCCGCGCTGGCGGGAGTTCTTTGCCCGGCTCGACCGGTCGCTGGCCACGGGCGTCCCGTTCGACCGGGCGCCGTTCGCGGCGGAGATGTGCGGCTGGGAGCAGGCGTGGTCGCGGGCGCAGGGGACATTTCCCACTGAGCCCCGGGGCGACGCGGTGGCGACGTCGCGCCGGCTCTGGGACAAGTACCGGGGCGACCTGCGGTAGCGCTCGCGCACTTGCCGGGTGCCGGAATGGCCGGCAACTTCCGGCCGGCGGCGCGGTGGCCGACCAGTCCTCGACCAAGGAGGCGACCGATGCCTGATCCGACTTCTCCGCTCAAGCGTTCCATCGGGTGGACCGGGGCGTTCCGCTGGCTGCTGGCCGTGGTGGCCGTCGTGGCCATCGGGGCCGCGCTCGCGGAGGGGCGCTGGGGGCTGGCGGTGGGGGAGGTGGTGATGTGCGTGGTGGCGGTGGTGGGCGGGTTCCTGGTCTGGCGAGCGCGGCAGCGTCAATAGTCGGCCGATGCCTGCCGGCCCCTCTCCCGACCAGCGGTTCCCGATCCCCGGCGTCGAACGCACGGGGTTCCTCCGGCCGTTCATCTCCCGCCCCAACATCATCGTCGGCGACTACACCTACTACGACGATCCGCGGGGGCCGGCGCAATTCGAGTCGAACGTGCTCTATCACTTCGACTTCACCGGCGACCGGCTCGTCATCGGCAAGTTCTGCAGCATCGCGACCGACGTGCGGTTCATCATGAACGGCGGCAACCACCCGACCTCCTGGCTCACCACCTATCCGTTCCCGATCTTCGGCCAGGGATGGGAGGCGGCGACGCCTGAGGCGTGGCCCTCGAAGGGCGACACCGTCGTCGGGAACGACGTCTGGTTCGGCTACGGCGCGCTCGTGATGCCGGGGGTGACCATCGGGAACGGCGCCATCGTCGCGACGGCGTCCGTGGTGACGAAGGACGTGCCGCCCTACGCCATCGTGGGCGGCAACCCGGCCACGGTCATCCGCTACCGGTTCGACCCGGAGAACATCGCGCGGCTCGAGGCCATCCGGTGGTGGGACTGGGACGCGGCAAAGATCACCCGGAACGTGCGGGCGATCTGCGGCGGCGACGTCGCGGCGCTCGAGCGGGCGGAGTGAGCGCCGCCGCCACGCCGCCGATGATCCCTTCCAATTGCTGAACATTTCGCGTCGCGGTAGACTGCGCCGAACCCCGCGCGGCCTCTGCCGCGCCTGACCGACCGGAGACCCCTGTGCCCGCTCGCAACTTCCGGACGTTCCTCGCCGCCGCCATCGGGCTCGCCGTCGGCTACGCCGCCTCGGCCGCGCACGGGATCCTCGCCGCCCCGACCGCCGCCGACTCGACCGCTGCGGCGCGCACCATCGAGGCCGTCGTCCAGGACAGCGCCCTCGGCGCCATCACCCGTCACGACTACGACCAGCTCCGCCGGGCGGTGACGCCCGACTTCCAGCTCAACGAGGACACGCTTCGGGCCGGGCTCGACCAGCTGATCGCGCTGGTCAAGGGCTCGGAGGGTAAGGCCGTCGTCACCTACCGGCTCGACGAGTTCAAGACGTCGGTGCACGGCGACGTCGCGTGGACCAGCTACCGCGACCACGGCGTCATCACGCCGACGGGGGGACCGCCGATCGCGAAGGAGTGGATCGAGACGGCGGTGCTCATCCGCGGCCAGGACGGCCGCTGGCGGGTCGACCGGGTGGAGTCGATGTCACAGCCGGCGAAGCGGTGATGGACCTGCTCCTGTCCGCGGGGCTTCCGATCGCGATCGTCTGGGCGTCGGTGCGGTATGGCCCCATCCCGAATCGCTGGCGGATCCGCGAGCATCCGGGCGGGTTTGCGGTCTTCTTCGGCGTCGTCGGCTTCGCCCTTGGCTTCTTCGGACCGCTGATCCTGGCCCCGGACGCCAACCAGGGCCCGTTGCTCGGCATCTTTATCACTGGCCCGATCGGATTCTTCGGCGGGCTGGCGTGGGGACTGCTGCGGGCGGCCCGGCGGCGGCGCCAGTGATCTCCGCCGCCCGCCCTGCCACCCCCTGACCCGGATCCCCACTATGGCCACGCTCGGCAATACCCTCATCATCGGCATCGGCGGACACGCCGTCGCGCTCGACGCCGCCACCGGCCAGGAGCTCTGGCGCACCCGGATCAAGGCGTCCGGGATCACCACCGTCGCGGTGGTGAACGGCGCGGTGTACGGCGCGAGCGGCGGCGAGCTCTGCCGGCTCGACCCCGCCACCGGCGCGATCCTCTGGCGCAACAAGCTCAAGGGCCTCGGACTCGGCGTGCTCACCTTCGCCAATTCCAGCGACCTCGCCGCCGCGGCCGCCGCCATCGAGCAACAGCGCCGGGCCGCCGCCGCGGGGGCGTGAGGCGGTGAACGGTGAACGGTGAACGGTCAACGGTGAACGGTGAACGCGAGAGTCGTGAAGGGTGAACGGGGGAATCGTGAAGGGTGAACGGGAGATCGTGAACGGGTGACGGCGGGCGGGGAATG
>CAMLHU010000101.1 GCA_946479825.1 uncultured Gemmatimonadota bacterium | reverse complement strand
AGAGTGCTCAAGCTGGCGCGCACCATCGCCGACCTGGCGGGGGCCGAGGAGCTCGACGCGGGGCACGTCCGCGAGGCCATCCAGTACCGCAGTCTCGACCGGCGCGCGGCGACCGCGGGGCGCTAGTCGCCGGCGGGGGAGGGGGGTATCTTCTCGCCATCCCTGAGACCCGACCCGACGGAGCCTGCCCGTGCGCCTCCTCCCCCGAGACGAACGCTTCTTCGACCTGTTCACCCAGGTCGCGACCCTGAACGTCGAGGCCGCCAAGCAGCTGGTGGCCATCCTCAACGCCGACGCCGACCGCCGCGGCCCGATGATCGAGGCCATCAAGCGCTTCGAGCACCAGGCCGACGAGGTGACCCACGAGGTGGTCAACCGGCTCGACCGGAGCTTCATCACCCCGCTCGACCGCGAGGACATCCACGAACTCGCCTCCCGGCTCGACGACGTGCTCGACCTCATCGACGGCACGGCGCGCCGGATCCAGATCTTCCGGGCCGCCAAGGCCCCGGTGGGGGCGGTGCGGCTGGCCGAGGTGATCCAGCGCGCCGCCGAGGAGCTGCTCGAGGCGGTGAAGGTGCTCGAGGCCAACAACCACGGCGTCGTGGTGGAGGCCTGCATCCGGATCAAGCGGCTCGAGGAGGAGGGCGACGCCACGTATCACGAGTGGCTCGGCAAGCTGTTCGACGGCGCGGACGACGCGCTGACGGTGATGAAGTGGAAGGAGATCTACGACAACCTCGAGAAGACGCTGGACCACGCCGAGGACGTGGCCAACGTGCTCGAGTCCGTCTCGATCAAGCACGGCTGACGATGACCGCCACCGTCGCGTACGTCCTCGCCATCATCGCGATCGCGTTGGTCTTCGACTTCATCAACGGCTTCCACGACAGCGCCAACTCGATCGCCACCGTGGTCTCCACCCGGGTCCTGACCCCGGGCGTGGCGGTGATCTGGGCGGCCTTCTTCAACTTCGCGGCGGCCTTCACCGTGGGCACCGCGGTGGCGCGCACCATCGGCGCCGGGCTGGTGGATCCGTCGGTGGTCGATCCGGCGCTCATCTTCGCCGCGCTGCTCGGCGCCATCGTCTGGAACCTCATCACCTGGGTGCTCGGCCTGCCGACCAGTTCCTCCCACGCCCTGATGGGCGGGCTGGGCGGGGCGGCGATCGCCAAGGCGGGGCTCGGCGCGCTCCAGCTCGCCGGGTGGATCAAGCCGGTGCTCGCGATCTTCGTGTCGCCGATCCTGGGCCTGGTGCTCGGCCTCGGCCTGACCGTGGGGCTCGGGTGGGGGCTCTACCGGCTCCCGGGCGCGCCGGTCGAGACCGCGTTCCGGCGGCTGCAGCTGGTGTCGTCGGCGCTCTTCTCGCTCAGCCACGGCGCCAACGACGCCCAGAAGACGATGGGGATCATCGTCGGCCTGCTGGTGGCCACGCAGGCGGCGTTCGCGCACCAGACCGGGTGGCTGCACCACCTGTATCTCCGTTCGGCCGACACCATGCCGCTCTGGGTGGAGATGTCGGCCTACACCGCGATCGCCCTGGGCACGGCGGCGGGGGGCTGGCGGATCGTCAAGACGATGGGCACGCGGATCACCAAGCTGCGGCCGTTCGGCGGCTTCTGCGCGGAGACCGGGGGCGGGAGCTGCATCCTGCTGGCGTCGGCGCTGGGGGTGCCGGTCAGCACCACCCATACCATCACCGGCGCCATCGTGGGGGTCGGGGCGGCGCAGCGGCTCTCGGCGGTGCGCTGGGGCGTGGCGGGGCGGATCGTCTGGGCGTGGATCCTCACGATGCCGCTCGCCGCGGTGATCGCCGCCATCTCGTATCTCGTGATCCGCTGAGCGCGGCCGCCGGCCCGGAAGTGGAACGCCCCCGCCTCGACGGCGGGGGCGTTCGCGTACGGGGCGGCGGGACCTCAGTCGTCGCCGCGGACGCGGCGCTCGCGCTTGAGCCCGCTGCGCCGGCGCTTGGCGGCCAGGCGGGCCTCCCTGGACCCGCGGGTGGGGCGGGTGGCCTTGCGGGCCCTGGGGACGCGGAGCGCCTCGGCGACGATGGCCTGGAACCGCTCGATCGCCGCCTCACGGTTCTGGAGCTGGCTCCGGCGCGTGTCGGCGACGATGCGCAGCACCCCCGCCGAGTCCACCCGGCGGCCGAGCCGGCGCAGCAGGCGGTCGCGCTGCTCGGCGGTGAGCGCGCCCGAGGCCGGCACCGACCAGCGCAGTTCGATCCGGGTGGACGAAGTGTTCACGTGCTGTCCCCCGGGCCCGCCGGCGCGCGACGCGCGGAACTCGAGCTCGTGCCGCGGGATGCGGACGCCGGGCGCGACGGCGATGGCCCGCGGGTCGGGGGTGGTGGCGTGTGCCATAGGCCGAAGATGCTAACCCCGCGGCGCCGCGCAGGTAAGCCGCTCGCCTCCCCCCGCCGGGAGGCCGCGATTACGTTTGACGCAATGTCCGACCTTGACGCCCTCCGCGATCACCTCCGCTCCCTCGGGCGGGTGGTGCTGGGCTACTCCGGCGGCGTGGACTCGGCCCTCCTGGCGGTCGCCGCGACGGAGGCGCTCGGGCCGGAGCGGTTCTGCGCCGTGATCGGGCGGAGCGCCTCGTATCCGCGGGTGCAGTACGACGCCGCACTCGACCTCGCGCGGCGCTTCTCGATCCCGCTCCGCGAGGCCGACACGCTCGAGCTCGACGACCCGCGCTATCTCGCCAATCCCACCGACCGCTGCTACTTCTGCAAGACCGAGCTCTGGACCGTCCTCGAACGCGTCCGCGACGCGCTCGGCTTCGACCTGATCATCGACGGCACCAACGCCGACGACCTGAACGAACACCGGCCGGGGCTCCGCGCCGCGGCCGAGCACGCCGTGCGCTCCCCGCTGGCCGAGCTCGGCTGGTCGAAGGCCGCCGTACGCGCGGCCGCGCACGCGCTCGGGCTGCCGCAGTGGGACGCCCCGGCCGCGCCGTGCCTGTCGAGCCGGGTGCGGTACGGGCTCGAGATCACGCCGGAGCGGCTGGCGCAGGTGGAGGCGGGGGAGGCGTACCTGCGCGGGATCGGCGTCACGGGCGACCTGCGGGTGCGCCACCTCGGCGACCGCGCCCGTATCGAGGCGCTCCCGGCGATGTTCCCACTGCTCGACGGGCGGTGGGACGAGATCCGCGCGGCGTTCACCGGCCTCGGCTTCGCCGCGGTGGAGCGCGACCCGGCCGGGTACCGGCGCGGCAGCCTGCTGGCGGCAGCGGAGCCCGGCGCGCGATGAAGCGGCTCTTCGCCGCGATCCCGATCCCCGCGCCGGCCAGCGACCGGATCGCGGCGCTGCTGGCCGAGGTGCGGGATCAGCGCTGGCCCGTGCGGTGGGTGTCGGAGACGGGGCTTCACCTGACGCTCAAGTTCTACGGGGAGGTCCCCGACGAGCGGGTGGAGGTGATCGCGGAGGCGGTGGGATTCGCGGTGCAGGGGACCGGGACGCTGCCGCTCGCGCTCGAAGGGGTCGGCGCCTTTCCGTCGCTCGAACGGGCGCGGGTCGTCTGGGTGGGGGTCGAGCCGGCGCCGGCGCTCGAGCTGTTGCAGGACCGGATCGAGCGGGGGGCCGAGCCGCTCGGGTTCGCGCCTGAGGGGGTGCCGTTCCGGCCGCACGTGACCCTGGGGCGGGTCCGCGAGGGGGAGCGCCTCCCTCCGGCCGCGGTCCGGCGCCTGGCGGCGCTGGAGCTGGCCGAACCGTTCGTGGCCGACGCGCTGGTGCTGTACGAGAGCCGGCTCGACCGCCGGCGCCCCGAGTATCACGCCGTCCGCACCTACCGGCTGGCCTCGTGATCGGGTGCCTGCGGACGACGTTCCGCGTCGTGGTGATCGCCGTGGTGGCGCTCGTGCTCGTGGCAGGCTGGCACTGGCGCCGCGAGTTCCGCGCGATGTGGCGCTTCTGGCGGGGCGGCGCCCCCGAGACGGCCGCCGCCACCGGCCTTGTGACGCCGCGGGCGCTGGTCGCGGCGCGTGACAAGGTGGACAGCCTGAACGGCTGGCGCGCGGATTCCGTGGTGCTGGGGCCGGCGGAGTTCGCGGCGCTCTTCGCGGACGGGCTTCCGGGCGTGTTCCGCGACCACGTGGACTCGCTCGGCGCCACCCTCGGCGACGGCCGGGTGCGGCTCACGGGCCGGCTCGCCACCACGGTGATCCCCCGGGCCGCGCTGGGGCCGTTCGCGAGCCTGCTGCACGACAGCGAGCGCCTCGGGCTCGAGGGCCGGGTCGAGATGCTGGGCGCGCGGCGCGGGGTGTGGCGGGTAGACGGGCTGGCGTTGCGGGGCGTGACGCTGCCGGCCGGGATGGTGCGGCGCCTGACCGCCACCAGCCTGGGCGGCACGGCGGAGGGCGCGATCGACTTCGCGGTCCCGGCGGGGGTGCGCGACCTGCGCGTGCGCCCGGACGGGGTGACGCTCTACGGAGGCGCACGGTGAGCGGCCAACGCATCCTGGTGGTGGACGACGAGCCGGGGATCCGCGAGGCGCTCAAGCAGATCCTCGAGTACGAGGGCTACGTGGTGCGCGGCGCGGGGTCCGGGGGAGAGGCGATCACCGTCCACCCGGAGTTCAAGCCCGACCTCGTCTTCCTGGACGTCAAGATGGCGGGGCTCGACGGGCTCGACACGCTGGTCCGGCTGCGGGAGCTCGACCCGCCCGCGCCGGTGGTGATGATCTCCGGCCACGGGACGATCGCCACGGCGGTCGAGGCCACCCGCCGCGGCGCGTTCGACTTCCTCGAGAAGCCGCTCGACAGCGACCGGCTGCTCGTGACCGTGCGGAACGCGCTCGCGACCTCCACCCTCCGCCGGGAGAACGCCCGGCTTCGCGGCGCCGCCGACACCCGGTACGCGATGGTCGGCACCAGCCCGGCGCTCGCGCGGGTGCGGGAGCTCATCGCCAAGGTGGCGCCGACCGGCTCGCGCGTGCTCATCACCGGCGAGAACGGCACCGGCAAGGAGCTCGTGGCCCGCGCGATCCACGAGGGGTCGCCCCGGAACGGCGGGCCGTTCGTCGAGGTCAACTGCGCGGCGATCCCGTCCGAGCTCATCGAGAGCGAGCTCTTCGGGCACCTAAAGGGCTCGTTCACCGGCGCCGTGGCCGACCGGGCGGGGAAATTCGAGCAGGCCGACGGCGGCACGCTCTTCCTCGACGAGATCGGCGACATGGCGCAGGCGGCCCAGGCCAAGGTGCTCCGCGCGCTGCAGGAGGGCATCGTCACCCGGATCGGCGGCGCCAAGCCGGTCGCCGTGGACGTGCGGGTCATCGCCGCCACGAACAAGCGGCTCGACGAGGAGATCGCCGCTGGGCGCTTCCGCGAGGACCTGTACTACCGCCTCAACGTCGTCCCGATCGAAGTGCCGCCGCTGCGCGAGCGCCGCGAGGACGTGGCCGCGCTGGTCCGTCACTTCGCGGAGACGCTTCCCGCCGCGAGCGGGCTTCCCTCCCGCAAGTTCGATGACGGGGCGATCCGGCGGCTGGAACAGCGGGGCTGGCCCGGCAACGTGCGCGAGCTGCGCAACGCGGTGGAGCGGCTCCTGATCCTGGCCGAGGGGAAGGCCGTGACCGGGGCGGAAGTGGACCGGCTGCTGGGCGGCGGCGAGGGGGCGGACGACGGCGGCGACGAGGCCGGGGCGGGGGAGGGGGACGGCAGCTTCGAGCAGTTCAAGCGCGACGCCGAGCGGGCCTTCCTGGCCCAGCAGCTGCGGGAGCACGACTGGAACGTCTCCGAGACCGCGCGGGCCCTCAAGATGCCGCGGTCCAACCTCTATAAGAAGATCGAGCGGTACGGCCTCAGCCGGGACGAGCCATGACCGACCAGCCGCGGGATTGGGACAAGGAACTGGCGGCGATCGACGCCCAGATCGCCAAGATGCCGGCACCGCCAGCGGCGCCGGCCTCGCCGGTACGTCAGGCGCCATCGGCCGGCGGCCCGGCCGCGCCGCCGCCCCCGGCTGCGGGGGGACGCGGGGCCCGGCAGTTCCTCGGCGCCTGGGTGCGCGCGCTCATCGGCGCGGTGCTGGCCGTCGCGGTGTGGACCTGGCCCTACGCCCACTCGTGCGGGTGGTCGCTCTACGGCTACACCGGAGCCACGGCGATGGTGGTGGTGGCGGGAGGGTGGGGGATGGCCGCGAGCTGGCGCCGGCGGGTGGGCCTGGCCCACGTCGTGTCGCTCGGGGTGCTCCTGGCCGGGCTCATCCTCGCCGCCGCGATCGTGCTGCCGCGCTCCGGCTATGCCCGCGTCTCCGCCACCTGGATGTGCCCGTGACCGGAGGAACGATGCCTGCTGACGCCCCGGCGTACGCGCAGGCCGCGCGCGCCGTGCTGCTCCGCGACCTGGCCACGCTGCGCCGCGAGGTCGAGGCCTATCCCGACGACGACTCGCTCTGGGCCACCCGGCCCGAGCTCCCGAATTCGGCGGGGACGCTCGCGATCCACCTGTGCGGCAATCTCCGGCACTTCCTCGGCGCCATCGTGGCGCACGACGGCTACGTCCGCGATCGCGACGCGGAGTTCCGGGATCGCGGGCTGCCGCGCGCGGAGGTCGTGGCGCGGATCGTGGCGGCGGAGGCGGCCGTGGCGGACGCGTTGAGCGGGCGGCATCCGCTCCCCGACATCTTCCCCGGGCCCGCCGGCGGCGGCGGGATGCAGGTGCGGACCGACGAATGGCTGTTCCACCTCGCGGTGCACCTGGGCTATCATCTGGGGCAGGTGGATTACCACCGCCGGCTCGTGACGGGAAATCCCGCCGGCGTCGGCGCCATCGCCACCGCCGGACTCCCGTCGGCGCGGAAGGCGTAGCGGACCGGGTTCCAGCCCGCGCACCGCTCACCGCTTACGGTTTCCCGTTCACCCTTCACCCTTCACCGTTCACCGCAACGATGCCCACCTTCAAGACCTTCATCGGCGGCCGCTGGGTCGCTCCCTCGACCGGGAAGTACTTCGAGAACCGCAACCCGGCCGACACCCGCGACCTGATCGGCCGCTTCCCTGATTCGGGCCCGGCCGACGTCGCCGAGGCGGTGAAGAGCGCCCGGCGCGGCTTCGAGCTCTGGCGCCGGACCCCGGCGCCGGCGCGGGGCGACGTGCTGCGCCGGCTGGGCGACCTGCTGGTGGAGCATAAGGAGGAGCTGGCCGACGGGATGACGCGGGAAATGGGCAAGGTGCTGGCGGAGACCCGCGGCGACGTGCAGGAGGGGATCGACACGGCGTACTACGCCGCGAGCGAGGGGCGCCGCCTGTTCGGGCATACGGTGCCGTCCGAGCTCCGCAGCAAGTGGGCGATGAGCTACCGGCGCCCGATCGGGGTGTGCGGGCTCATCACGCCGTTCAACTTCCCGCTCGCGATCCCGACCTGGAAGATGTTCCCCGCGCTGCTGTGCGGGAACTCGGTGGTGATCAAGCCGAGCGAGGACGTGCCGCATACCGTTCACCGGCTGGTGGAGTTGCTGCTCGAGGCGGGGCTCCCGCCCGAGGTGATCCAGCTGGTGCACGGCCGGGGCGCGACGGCGGGGCAGGCGCTGGTGGACCATCCGGACGTGCCGGTGATCTCGTTCACCGGGTCGACGGCCACCGGGAGCCGGATCGGCGA